>CAZYAC010000009.1:0-31269 GCA_964645475.1 uncultured Saprospiraceae bacterium
CCTTTGTCCGTAGGGCAGGTATAAAAGTTCGGCCCTATCTTACTCTACTCGATTCAAATTTGATTTCTTTCAAGTCTAACACTATTCCACAACAATCATCTTCTCAATCACATCACCACCTTGAATAGCATCGATGACTTCTAATCCTTCGAATACACGACCAAAACAAGTATGATTCCGATCTAGATGCGCCGTATTATCTCGGCTATGACAAATGAAAAATTGAGATCCCCCCGTATTTCTACCAGCGTGTGCCATAGATAAAACGCCACGGTCATGGAATTGGTTTTCACCATCCAACTCGCAATCAATTTTGTAACCAGGTCCACCAGCTCCTGTACCTTGGGGACAGCCTCCTTGAATCACAAAATTAGGAATCACTCGATGAAAGGTTAATCCATTATAAAAATCATTGTTGATTAAGTCCACAAAATTTTTAACGGTGTTGGGAGCATCTTCTTCGAAAAATTCAATTTTCATGACTCCCTTTGAGGTATGTATTTCAGCATTCATGTTAGTATGTTTTTTAAAAGTTAAATTTGGTCGGCAAAAGTAGTAAAAGTTTTTTATTCAACACTAAAACAAGGCAGATTACCCGTTAACGCACCAGAATTCTTCATTCAAATAGAACGCTAGCTTGCCCCTCTTTGGGTAGATAGAAGAATGTCACCTGATAACTAACTCAAAACTCTCTAGATTCTTCGTAATTTTACCCCTCATTAAAAAATAAAATTGATTCTAAAATAATAGCGATATGCGTATTCTTTTATCTGTTCTTTTTATCCTAATGTATATAAATGCTGGCCTTGCCCAGGAAACTGAAACCCTGCCTGTCCAGCAGACAGTCAATAAATCGCCTTATCCAGACGAGGAGATTTTAAATCTAAAAATCGACGTTGTCTATCTTGCTTCTGACTATTTAGAAGGACGTCAAACGGGAAAACGAGGGGAAGCCCTCGCTGCTGAATACATCATTCACCGCTTTAAAAAATTAGGCTGGGAACCCAAAGGAACAGATGGTTCTTGGCTGCAGGCCTTTCCGTTTAAAACCATCACGAATCCGCACGCTAATCCCGATGATGCACCCATTGCAGGAACAGGACAGAACGTAGTTGCTTATCTGGACAACGGCGCTGCTACTACGGTCGTCGTTGGAGGACATTACGATCACCTAGGATGGGGTGGTGTAAGTGGCTCCTTACATGCGCATGAGGAGGCGATTCACAATGGTGCTGATGATAATGCTAGCGGAATTGCTGCTATGTTACGAATGGCAGAGATTCTAAAAGATCGAAAAGTAGGAACGCAAAACAATTATCTATTTATCGCTTTTTCTGGGGAAGAATTAGGATTATTTGGTTCTAAATATTTTGTCAATAATCCCACAATTCCGCTGGAGTCTATTAACTATATGCTGAATATGGATATGGTTGGACGACTCAACAAAAAGCGGGTGATAGCGGTAAATGCGGTAGGAACTTCTCCTGTATGGAACGAGATTTTACCCAATATCAAAAGAGGTAGATTAAATATTAAAACCACCGATTCAGGAATTGGACCTTCGGATCATACTTCTTTCTATCTAAAAGATATTCCTGTACTACACTTTTTTACTGGACAACATCGACAATACCACAAACCGGAAGATGATGTTCCACTGATCAACTTTCCGGGTCTATATGATGTCTCAGAATTTTTACTTGCAATTATTGAAAAATTGGATGATAAAGGTAAAATAGCATTTACCGAAACTAAAGAAGATGAAACCAGAGAAGCCGCTGCTTTTAAGGTAACCCTTGGGGTAATGCCTGATTATGTACACACCGGTACTGGGATGAAAATTGATGCCGTCATCAAAGGCCGAGTAGCCGATAAGGCAGGCCTTAAAGATGGAGACATCGTTCTAAAAATTGGAGATACCGAAGTAAAAGATATTTACGGATATATGGAAGGCTTGAGTAAATTTAATGCAGGAGATAAAGCTCCGGTAGTGGTTAAACGTGGTAAGAAAGAGGTTACAGTAGAAGTGGTGTTTTAAAGATTTTTATCGTCAATCCAGTTTATTATAATACCACTAGTTTTTTTAGAATGTTTTTCTTTTCTAATTCAAAGGACAACCAATATACCCCAGCTGGTAATTCCTCAACACTTATTTGGGAACCATCCATCCAACGTTGACGATTTATTTGTCGAACGACTTGTCCCATCGTATTATAAATAGTCAAAGACCCGTCAAAAGGGATTTCCATATTGATTATGACCGGACCCGATGTAGGATTTGGCGTCAGCCTTAACCCTATTATTTCCGTATCCTCAATATCCTCTGTAGCTACCGATCCATCCACAGATACGCGAACGTAATCTTGAACAGAGTAGAATTTGGTTGGTTCTTCGGGGTAATTATCAAAGGCGGTAAACCTTAATAAGTATTCACCTGGCAAAGAAAAACCCGTCATCGTTTGATAACTAAATTGATTGGTAAAATCAACCACACCCGGACCAGAAATTTTATCCCATCTTGCAGGAAAGTCATCTCTAAAAATACTATCTAGCATTACCGTTGCATTCAAAGAAATTGAACTATTAAAATCCGTGGTCATATCTGGACCAGCGTCTACCCCATAACTTGTGGCTACTTCCGGAAACGGCCAAGAAGGATCAAGTGGACTAGGGAGATGCCGACGGTAAAAATGCCTGCGGAAACTGTTATATTCATCAGGATGTTGGTGGCCAAGAAGTGGTGCATGTAGCAATACTTTAGGTGCAATAATCTGATTGTAAGCCGCAAAGACGGTCGCAGAAGGGGTAATCGTATCCTGATAACTAATAATGTGATAGGTTGGGAAATCTATATTCTTGTTTAAATGGACGGCATCAAAATATTTGACCGATTCAATGGTTTGTGCTTCGTGGACTGGATTATTATTTTCTATTCGAGATATTTGAATGTAGTAAGGAAATCCGCTTGCTTTATTTTCTAAGATTCCTGCATGTTGGCAAAGCGCCGCGTTGCTTTGGGCCATTAGAGTAACTCGATCATCAATACCTCCTAGTAACATACTTAGCCCTGCACCTTGACTGACTCCGTTGACGACTACCACGCCAGAGAAGTCATCTCGAGTTTCCAGATAATCAATCGCCCGGATAGCACCCAATATTGCGTACCGATAATATATTTCGGTCGGATCATCAGTTTCATTAAGATCGTATCCTACGGGATCGGTCTGATCTACCGGAACATTGTGAACACTGAGGCTAAAAGATAAGGTACCGACCCGTTCTGCAAGAATAAATTCCGGAACGACAAGTCCGGGAGAGTTGCCAAAAGGTGGGAAGGTGATGATCGCTGGATGAGGGCCAGGCGTATTGGGAACAGATAAAAGACCATATACCCGGCGCCCTTCTATATTTCTAAGATTGACTTGATAGGTGATAGAGTTTTCATGTTGTTCAAACAAGCTGATCTGTAAATCAAAGGGTACTTGAGATAAAAGATTTTTTTGATCATCCCAGAATTGATTCAGATCTACGGGAGGTGTTCCAATCGCATCAATGGAAAAAGGATCAACGGCGGCAGCAGAAAAGGCCTTATTACCATTAAGGGAAACCTCGCAATATACCATTCCGGGTTCATTACTTTGATAAGGGATAGAAAGCGTTTGCCCGGCTACTATATTAACGATTCCAGTTGTCAGTGGTGGGACAAAACGATCGTAAAATATTTTATAACTAATGGCTCCTGTTTGATTGCTACTTACTTGGAAATTGATGATCTCATTGACTTGATAGAAAGCATTAGAACGGTCGGTAACTAATTCGAGTTGAGCATATAAATTCTGAGAAAACAACAAAAAGCATAGTAATATATTGAACTTCATGAAAAAGAGGCCTTATTAAGTATATAAAAAATGATATTCTCAAAATAAAATTATGAAAATATAAGTCATTGAGAATCAATTGGATGAAGGGTTAATTGGAAAGTAAAGATAAGGAATTTAAGATAATTTTAAGAAAATTCGTTACTAATTAAATTTTACCACGTCACAAATGCGACTTTATTAGGATTTTTTTAACCTTTTATTTTTTAAACAAATAACAACAACTTATGGAATTTTTAGCGGGTAAATCTACCGTCTTAATTGAAAATTTAATAGCCTGGGCACCGAAGCTCGTTGGAGCAATTTTAGTCTTACTTATTGGACTTTGGATCGTTAACATGATTGTTAACATGATTTCTAAAGCCATGTCTAAATCTGGTCTCGACCGAGACGTTATTCCTTTTTTGACCTCAATGGTCAGTGTTCTCTTAAAGGTAATGTTGGTATTGAGTGTGGCAGGAATGGTTGGAATCCAAACAACCTCTTTTGTGGCTTTAATCGGTATGGCTGGATTGGCAATCGGTATGGCACTTCAAGGTACACTGGGGCACTTTGCATCTGGTGTAATGATTCTTATTTTTAAGCCTTATCGGGTAGGTGACTTGGTTAAACTGCAAGGAGAACTAGGACACGTAGAAGAAATTCAGGTGTTTAACACGATCGTTAAATCACTAGATAACAAAAAAGTAATTATTCCTAATGGTATCGCAACTTCTGGTATCATGACTAACCTTTCTGCTAATGACTACTTAAGAGTGGATCTGAACGTAGCGATGCCTTACGAAGAAGATTTTGACAAAGTGCAGGGTATTATTTTAGAGGCAATTCGTCAGACACCTAAAGTACTTAGCAATCCAGCACCAGTAGTGGAAATTGAAAAATTTGATGCTCATAACATCCTTTTAGCAGTACGTCCATTCGCAACTTGTGAAGACTACTGGGATGTATACTTCGGCACTTACAAAAATGTAAAAGCTGCCTTAGGTAAAGCTGGTATCAAAGTGGCTTACCCAACACACAGTGTAAATGTTGCACAGGGTAAATTGGCCATGTCTAATTAATTCGGTTATTCTCTTAACTCAAGATAGTAACAACACAACTACGAAGTGGTCGTCAATTTTTGGCGGCCACTTTTGGTTTTTTGGAAGGATCCTATTGAGTTTCAATGCACCTACTTTGGTGAGATAGAAAAAACCCCGATAAGTATAACGCTTATCGGGGTTTTTTAGAAGGATACTATGCGGCTTTCTACATTTTGCCCATTGCTTTGGTAAGTGCGGTAAACAAAAAAGGCAACGTTACCCAAAACCATTCAGGTTTGATGAAAAGGAAGGCCAAACAGGCCACTAGACTTACTAAAGTCATCATCCAGTATTTTCCGGTAGAAGTTTCTTCTGTATTCATATCTTAAGAATATTAGTTTTAAACGATTTCAATGATTGATGGTGCAAAGCTAATTGAAACTTTACAAAAAAGCAGCCGATTTACGATATTATTTCTGAGGATTAAAGTTTTATGGATTTAAAGCTATTCCTTCGTACCTATCTGTACCCTAAAAAGAGGAAAAGCGACAAAATATCTAGAAGCTAGCGGTTATTTCTGCAAAGCTAGGCCTATTTTATGTTTGGCATATGATAATTTAAAATAATTTGTTTATTTTGTCGAAAAATGAGGAAATGAATGTCAATACCAATACTTGGAACCGGATTCGTTATACCCTTTATCAGCCTTTTTATGACCTAGCAGGTAACTATTTCAATAAATATCGAAAGTTATCTATCGAGCGATTAAATCTACGTCCTGCTGATAAAATACTCATTGTTGGTGCAGGGACTGGACTAGATTTAAATTATTTAGATCAACAAAAAAATATCACCGCCATTGATCTCACCAGCAGTATGGTAGCAGATTTAATGGGTAAGGCAGAAGAATTGCATTTACCAGTAGAAGCCTTGATCATGGATGGTCATGAATTGGAATTTGCTGATAGTACCTTCGATGTGGTTATTTTGCATCTAATTGTGGCGGTCATCCCCGATCCTGATCGTTGCCTTGCAGAAGTTCGTCGGGTACTGAAACCTAGTGGTCGGTTTACAATTATGGATAAATTTATTCCTGCTAATGGCCAGGTGAGTTTTATCCGTCGTCTATTGAATCCGTTTACCAATTTCTTTTTTTCAGATATCACTAGAGATGCCAACACGCTCCTCAACGACGCAGGATTGGCGATCACTGAGGACGAGGCCTTCAAATTGGGTATAAGAATTATTCAGGGTAAAAAAGGAAAGAATCCCAGAAAAAATAAAAATCTAGAAAGGAAGGCTACAGCCTTTTCAGAAAATGGTATTGATCTACCAATTACTACTTCAAACTCTGCGACGCGTACTCGTCAAAAAACAAAAACAGACTCTGCAGTCCATTCTCAAGAACTAAACCTTAAAGTGCTAAGCCGGTTTCCAGAGTTAGAAACCAAAAGATTAATTCTTCGTCGTTTTGCGGTGACCGATGCCACTGCTTATTTTAAATTGAGATCGAATGAAGACGCGATGCGCTTCATGGATCGTCCTCATTTTAATAATAAAGAAGAAGCCT
The DNA here is from genome assembly GCA_964645475.1 of uncultured Saprospiraceae bacterium. Classification (GTDB taxonomy): domain Bacteria; phylum Bacteroidota; class Bacteroidia; order Chitinophagales; family Saprospiraceae; genus JALZUU01. Next base: position 6,471 of record CAZYAC010000009.1, read on the forward strand.
TGGAAACCATCAAAAAAACACATCAGAACTTCCGAAATAAAGAAGGCGTTTGGTGGGCCTTGGCCGATAAAAGGAATAATAATTTTATGGGGTATGTTGGATTTAAAGATATTGATCAAAAAAATAAATCTGCCGAAATTGGCTATGTACTTCATCCCGATTATTGGGCCAGTGGCTGGATGACGGAAGCTGTCGGAGCAGTTTTGAACTTTGTTTTTGATGAACTCAACCTGCATCGGGTAAGAGGAGATATCAATCCGAACAACGAAGCTAGTCGTGGGCTCTTGCGAAAATTTGGTTTTCAAAAAGAGGCGTACTTCAGAGAAGATTATTATTTTGCAGGTGAATTTTTGGACAGTGAAATTTATGGATTGCTGGCCACTGAATATAATTTTGAAAATCAATAGATAAATGATTCGCTCCAATGTTCATGCTTTAGAAATATTAGAATCTTCTGAGTATTCTATCCCCTATGAGGCGATTCGTTATCTGTATAATCAAACGCCTACCGAGAATATTCGAAAAAAAGTATTTTACTGGATTGAGAATGCCTATAACTATGACCTTTTTCCAGAGGAAGATTATGGAATAAATGATACACCAGTTTGGTTTGCTATTCTAGCCGAAAACTATATTGAAGAAAGGTTAATTGATCCCGTTATTGATTTGTTCACCAAGGTAGATGATGATTGGGAATTAATGAACGAACAAGGTGTTATTTTAATTCGGAAATTATGTGAGCAGTTGGGCGATGTCGCAGTTGAGAAATTTTTAAATAAAATTGTTCAGCAAATTAATGTTAAAAGCAAGCTACCTTATTTATACCTTTTTGATTGCTTTCGGTACATAGATCCTGCCAAATATCCAGAACAAATTCTTGCCCTACTCGCCACTAAATCTCATTGGATGGAGGCCTTGATCGCTTTGTTGCCTGATATGCATTTTTCACAAAAAAAACATCCAGAACTTTTAGAAAAAATTCAGAAGAAATTAGCTCTATTTCAGTTAGAATACGAAAGGATGAAAACCTTAGATCATATAGATAAAGGAGTATTGTCAGAACTAAAAATTTGTCAGACGTCTTTGTCTAAAGCCGATTACCCAAATACTAAAAACTCTTTTGAATCACGAACAGATTGGGAAGCCGATTATCGTAAGTTTGAAAAACGGTTTGATGATCAAGATCTCGACGAGGAGGAATATAGCATCCCTTCACCTGTTTCTATTCCTAAAAAAATAAGTCGCAACGCCCCTTGTCCATGCGGCTCCGGAAAAAAATATAAGCGCTGTTGTTTATAAATTCAACCAATAGGTGACTTTCGCTACAATAGATCGGTTGCGCGCTCCAAACTGATCCCAAGGATTGGTCAAATAATTATCCGTATATACTAGAAAGAAGTCTGAGACAGGTGCATAACGCCATTGAAATCTGGCATTGATATTCATATTATCTAATTGCGAATTATATTGTACTAGCGTTGTCAGAAATAAATTTTTAGTAAATGTCAGATCAAATCGAGGACCTACCAGCCATAAATTAGCGGGCTTAAATGGATCATCCAAGACGATACGGTTATACCCATACTGTAATGAGAATTGGCCATAAGGTTGAAAACGATAATTGAATTGACCATTCACTCCGATAATGGTTCCATTAAAAAATTGACCGAAATTTGAGTTGATTCGATAAGAAAATTCTTTGCGAATATCTGATCGGTAAGATAATTCTACACTAGTATATTTAAAGCGTTCGCCTGCTTCGAGGAAAATTGATTCATCTTGAATCCGGGTGGGATCAAAATCGCCCAAAAGCGTAACATCTTTATATTGCAGGCGGGCCTCGATACTTGTGGTGTTTTTAAATCGGGCTTCATAGAAAAATCTTCCTTCCCATTCCCATAAACCAAAATCGCGAATTACCTCATTATCATCTGCTCCAAGTTTATAAAAGATCCGAGAATTAAACCCAATTCGATGCCGATTGACAATAGAGTTTTCGGGTTGGAAAAAATTGACAAATCCTTCCGGACTCAAAAATAAAATATCACGTCGCTGAACAAATCCCACCTTAGCGTCAAACCCTTGGGTCACAATGTATTGATCCAGTCCTACCCGGAAGCGGGGCACCTCGTAATTTAAGCGGAAATATTGCGCGTCTCCATCTGATTGTCCGTCGGGAGTAAAAGCGTGCTGGTAACTCAATTTTCCCGACCAACGATTATCTGCCGTGGCAAGTCGATATTCTAGACCACCTACTCGGTTGTACGTCGGAAGTTCACTACCAAAATTACTTGGGTTGATAGATTGTTGATTGACAAAAATCCCAACAATCTGTGATCGAGCAAAAATGGTTTTTTCTAACGCAGCTACCGTGTAATTGATTCCCGGAAGATCATTGCCCACTTGTTTGGCGGTCTGCATATTGAGCAGGCCAATCCGAGCTCGATCATTTATTTTTCCACTTAACCGAGAACCAAAAAGAATAGTGTTCTGAATGTTTTGTCCGGTGGCGGTATCTTGAGCTACGCCTATCCGTCGAGAGAAAAAAGGATTGACTCTGGGATGGCCAAAGCTTCCGAAGAGATCTGCATTTTCTAAAAAAAACTGCCTTCTCTCTGGAAAGAAAATTTCAAAACGATCTAGGTTGGTTACTTGACGATCCACTTCCACCTGTGAAAAATCTGGGTTGATGGTTAAATCTAAATTTAAGCCAGCGGTTATCCCGATTTTAGCATCACCGCCCACGGCAAAATCCGAATTAAATTTTCCATCGGGTTCTCCTTCATAATCTCTTAATCCCGCCGTTGAAAGATAAGGGATCACGGCGAAATTTGTTCCAGGCTTTTTTAAAGGTTCGTCCCAGATGATCTTGCCCATATATGTAAGATCCATCACAATTCGGTTACGTGGAATATTACTCCAGGTAGAATATTCGTTGAGTTGGGTATCATTGCGATAAGCATTAAAACGCCACTCAGAAGCACCCTCTTGGTATCGGATGGTTTTAAATGGGATAGCAAATTCACCTACCCAATAATTCTCGTAGGATTTTGCGGTACCTCTCCATTTATTATCCCAAGAGTCACTGAAATCTCGTCCTGATCTACCGCCATTTGAAATTAATGCTTCTCTTCTGACCCCGTAAGGATTCAATCCGAAAAGGAAGGCATTCGTAGCATCATTGTAAGTGTCAAATAGAATGCTAATGTTATCGTTTCCACGAAAGCCATAATCTCTTCTCAAACTGGGTGTTATAAAATCATTATCATTGCTATAGCATTTGACGGCCACGTAGAGATTCTGCTCATCGTAGGTCATATATATTTCTGTTTGTCCATTGGCAGAAACAGAATCCATTGGGAAATATTGCCAGAAAGGAGAATCATTATTTCCTTTGATCCATACGGATTCGTCTAAAACTCCGTCTAGCAAAATTTTTTGATTGGTTTTTTTTATATGAATTTCTGGGCCAATATACTGGGTAGTATTGTCTTGTCCGAAGACCGGAAGCATTATTACGGAGCATAATATTAGAAGGGCGGTTAGTGTTTTTAGCAAGACTTGGTATTAAATATTTTTAAATAGGGTAGTTTGTTAGAAACTGTTCTAACTTTAGTGTTTTTTAACTTCAATTGCAACCTCAAAAACAATTTCAATTTACCCGCTAACGAAAAAAAGTATTTCCATAAAATTGATCGAATCAGAATACGAAAGAAGCGACATTCTTCATTCTTCATTCTTCATTATTAATTCTTCATTAATTCATTCTTCATTATTTTCAACAAAATCATCCTCCATACAAGACCACATCCACCCGACGCATTTGGGCAGAATCACCTTGAGTAGTAGTAGAGCCTTTGCCTTCTAATCTGACAATTTGATCTGTGGCTACACCTTGGGCGCGAAGATATGCCATAATTTTTTGGGCGCGTTGTTCTGATATCCATTTATTATAATCCTTACTACCACTAGCATCTGCATAACCGATCACTTCGGCGCTCCAAGACCGTTTTTTCTTTAGCGTTTTTGCTAGTGCTTCTAGTTCTAATAAATCTTCGTGAGTCAGAGAATAAGAATCGGAGGCAAAAAAGAATTGTACCCGTTTTTCTTCTTTTTGTACAACTGTTTTTTGTACTACAAGTTTTGGGGTCATTTGTTTAGGTTTCAGCTTTAAAAGTGCTCTAGCTGGGTCTAAATGTCCTGTTGCTGCCACAAAACGAGCATCGATAAAGTAATCATAATCTGGTTCGTTGATTTGAAAACTATAACCCTTGTTGCCAGGAAGACAAATAAAAAATCCACCAGTTTTGTTGGTTTGAACATAGCGGTGTTCTTCTTCACGACTGATTTTAATATAGGCAGGTACGGGGTCGTTGGTGACCTGATTGACCACCTGTCCTTCTAGCAAAATAGTCGGAGCTGGGCGAAATTTTTCTGGCAGTTCAACACTATATATATCAAGTCCACCAGACCCACCCGCTCGTGTGGAAGAGAAATAAGCGGTTTTCCCATCTGCGTGAAGAAAGAAACCAATTTCTTTTCCAGGAGAATTAAAAGGATAATCAAGGTTTTCTGGTTTGGACCAAGTTTCTTGGCTTTTACGGGCGATAAATAAATCTCCTGCACCTTGTCCGGGATGTCCGGTTGAGGTAAAGAATAAGGTATTTCCGTCATTAGAAATATAGGGTGCTTCTTCGTCACCAGCAGTATTGATTTCGGGGCCTAAATTGATAGCTTGGCTCCAGGAGCCGTCTGAATTTTTGACACTCATCCAAAGATCTGCCCCTCCTTGTCCGCCGTCGCGATTGCTGGTAAAGTAAAGCGTTTGGCCATCACAGGTGACCGAAGGTTGCGAATCCCACTGTGGACCGTTGAGGCCTCCAGTAAGTTTTTGGGTTGTTTTAATTTCTTGATTTTCAAAAATAGCTCGGTAAATATCACAGCCTCCCTCACTGTCTGGCCGAAAACATCCCGTAAAGTAAAAGCGTCGTCCATGCGCTTCTAGTTTGGCCATTCCCTCATTCTTATTGGTATTTATTTCTTTACCATAGGCTTTGGCTTTTGTCCAAGTACTGTCGAGATTTTCACTTCGGAAGATATTTTGATTTCCCCGGCGATCCGTTCGTGTAAAGATCATCAGATTACCATTATTGCTGACGGTTGGTAAATAGTCATCCACTTCAGAGTTAATCCCATCTGGTAGCGCCTTTGCTGTTGGGCCATCAGGAACGGTTGCGGCAACACGTTCTATATATTTACAATTACTTAATCGCTCTTCCAAGAGCAGGTCATAATCGATTTCTAGGCCTGATTCCTTTTGTTTATTAGCGTAGGATTTATCCTTTAGGTCCGTAAATTTAGTATAGTAATAGCGGGCCATATCTGCTTGTCCCAACCGGAAATAAGCTTCTCCACATTCAAAGAAAGCTGCCCTAGAAAGTTTTTCATCTAGATCAAAAGAGGTCTCAAAGGCATTAATAGCGTCTTGATTGAATCCCATTTCAAGATTGACCATGGCTAGCTCACGGTAAGCCACAGCAAAATTTTCTTTTATTTTTATCGTATGCTGAAGCTGTTTACGAGCGATTTTTAATTTTCCTTGATTGATCAGAGTTTGCGCGTGCTGAAGAGATTTTTTGGCATTCTGAGTAGAAAAAAACTCGTTTTTCCCTTCAGTGGCAACTGCTTCGTTAGATTCCACAGAAAAAGTATCATCCTCCAAAGAATTGGATTGCTGGCCATATACCACATTAATGGTTGCGATTATACAGAGGATTATAAGGTACCTTTTCATACTTATTGCAAAATACAAATAAAATCAACCATTGGGATATGGGATTTATTCCCGAAGTTTTATATAACTTCATTAAAATTAAATTAAATGTGTTTTTTATTGGGGATTCCCGTAGGGACCAATACAAAAATTTGGCCGAATTTCTTGGTTGGTTAAAAAAAGATGGCATGTATGGTGTCCTTATCTGGACAACCTATTTCTTGTGGGCGGCAACCGCTTTTTCCTTTTTTCCAACGGTAAATCATCGAAAATTCCCAACCTCCGTAGGAGTTAGAAACCGTAGTAAGTTTAGAGGCGTTAATATCGTAATTGAATCCAAAAGTATAGCGGTCCAAATTAAGGGTAAAAGCAGCAATTATAGCATCTATGTTTCTTCCGTCGAAAGTACGACTGGTTCGAATACTTCCTCCAAGCGTGAGGGTTAAGTTTCGATAATCTTTATAAGTATCTTGGTAGAATAAATCGAGTCCTCCGACGATTTGTTGTAAGGTGTTTTGTTGTAAGAAAACGCCTTTTAAGTTTATACCCATCGGCTTTTTCATTTTTTTAAAGGTAATGGATGCTTTTAAATGTCCAGCAAAACGGCGCGATATACTAAATGCATCATCATTGGCTAAAAAATTATAGGTTCCGGGTAATAATATATGGTCAATCGCTCCTCCTACAATAATCCCCATATTTGATTGTAAATGAGTAAAAGAAACACCTGCTCCATAATCCAGCATGGTATTATTTAGTTCATTTAAATTGTCAAATTCTCCTTCTGCTGTTGGATCATAACCGGCCAAACCATTGAATTGTTCATCAAAAGTTAAGTGATTCGTTTTTATTCTTTGCGAAATTCCTCCGACACGAAATCCAAGATTTAAAAAGGTGCGGTCATTCCATGGTTTGTGAAGGGCAGCAGTCACCATGATTTGATCCCTGTTGAGTGGAAATTGTTGAGCGGCAGTAGGATTTCTCACAGAAAGTGTTCCCGATTCATCGTGTAAAAAAGAAAGACCTAGTCCCCAAGTTGCACTTTTAAATTTACTTCCTTTTCCGCCAAAATGCTTTCTATTCTCTTTAATAAGACAATTGCGCATATCAAAAGTAGCTCCGTAGGTTTTAAAGGAGGAACGACCCAAAACATTTTTCCACTGGTCTCTATAAATAACGGCTGCTCGAAGATCGTCATCCCCTGGAATAAATCCAGTCATGGATGGATTGACCTTTGGGAGAAAGGTTTCGTAATTAGAAAAATGTAAGTCTTGGCCAGTAGTGATATTACTAGTTGAAATTAACAAACACAGAACGAAAAAGGTATGGATAAACTTCATGTTTTTATTTTAAAATAAGCTGTATAATTCTAATATTTGAATTAAGGGTGTTCAGAAAAATAATTGGGTTACTTTATTTCTTAATTTAACGTCTAAGAATGTTGAATATCCGATATTCAATATTTATTTTTTCATAGATTTTATACCTTAAATTTTTCTGAACATCCCTATGTTAGAATGTTGAATCAGTCATCGTACTAATAGCACGGTTCCTTTTACCGTTTCTATTTCTTGGTCTAAGTATTCAACTTCTACATAATAGGTGAACTGATCGGGTGCCAACGGCTGTCCTCTAAAACTTCCATCCCAGGCATGGTCAAAATTCTCTTCCTGTGGTTTAAATCCTTCGGCCTCAAATACCATGTCTCCCCAACGATTAAAAATTCTAAATGCATTAATCCGTCGAATGGAAGGTAATCGGCTGCGTATTCGGAAAAAATCATTTCTACCATCTCCATTTGGTGTAAATGTATTTGGGATATAAAATTCACGATTGGAATCTACTACAACCGTAAGCGTATCTTTTGCTGGACAATCGTTTCTATCAGAAAGATTAAGATAATAGGTGGTGGTGGTTAACGGCTTGGCAATTGGATCTTCACAATCATTACAGTCCAAAGTAGCACTTGGTGACCAAGTGAAGATTGGGTCTGCTGCGTTATGGCTGGTTTCTATCCATAAACTATCTCCTAAACCTATAACCGTATCTTGTGGTACCATGACCCATAAAGAATCAGGCTCTCCTATTAGGTAAGTAGATTCTATTATACAACCTTCCAAATCTTGAACAACTAACGTGTAATTTCCTGGAACTAAATCAGGGAAATTATTCCCACCATCATAATTTATAGGTCCAGTAAGTGTATTGTTGTAGAAGTTAGAAGCGCCTCCTATGATAGAATCCAAATTAATAAATCCATCATTAGCACCGAAACAGCTGATATTTCCAATCTCATCAATGATTTCTAACTGGGGATTTTGGTCCACCTGAAAAATGAAATTTTCAACACAGCCATTATCATCCGTAATTTCTAATGGGTAGTCCCCCGCAGATACATTTTCTATACAGGCCTCCTGCTCGCCAATTTGCCAATTAATTAAGTAATCAGGTATTCCGCCTGTTACTTCAATACATATGCTTCCATCATCTCCATCATAGCAAGTAACAATTGAACGGTCAATTATCGCTGTGGTGATTGGGGTTGGTTGGTTGATTATTAAAGTATCAAACCAATGGCAATTATTATTATCGGTTATAGAGATGACATATTCTCCTGCCGTTAAGTCACTTAGATCGGGAGTAACCATTCCATTTGACCATAAATACTGAAATGGTTCGGTACCCGAGTTGATTGAAAGGTCAATGGAACCTGTGGTATCTCCATGACAAAGAATGTCTGTAATTACCGTGTTAGCGACCAGTGGTTCAAATATTTCTATATCTGTAAATGCAGTATCAATGCATCCGCTTAAAGTATCTTCTACGATCAAGGAAACTTCGTAGATACCAGGTATCGTATAAGTATGTGTCGGATCGGCCATGAAAGAATTGATGCCATCTCCAAAGTTCCAGGTGGCTCTAAAACTTCCCCCCGTAGGACTACTCGTAAATGGTGCAACAAATTCTGAACATCCTGTTTGTCCCAGAGGAGTGATAATATTTGCATCTGGGGTCGCATTAATTACCAAATTTTCTTCAATGATTTCTGAGCAATGACCATTGATGGCCGTTAGTCGAACGGTATAATTACCTCCCAAGCTATAAGTATGGGTAGGATTGGTCAAGGCGCTAGTCGTTCCGTCACCAAAATCCCATTCATAGCTTTCAGATAAGATGCTGGTGTTATTAAATGAAACTAGTATTGGAGAGCAATCCTGATCTGTGATAAAATCGAACATAGGTTGTGGAACCGGTGATACAGATACTAATCGTTGGGTGGTGTCCCGACAATTATTGTTATCGGCGAGAATTAAAGTCACTATAAAGCTTCCAATATTCTCATAAGCATGATTAGCATTACAGGCATTGGAAAAATTGCCATCCCCAAAATCCCAGAAACAGTTTAATATATTAGTTGTCGTAGCACTTGTGAAATTTAGTTCTTGGCCCACACAAATAGAATCGGAGGGAATGGTGAAATCGGCTACAGGTGGGGTCAAAATAGTGATGGTTTTGGAGATACTATCTTGGCAGGTTTCCGTTGAGGTAGCAATTAATTTTACCGTATAGTTTCCTGGTGTTGTGTAAAAATGGACGGGATTATTTAAGGTTGAAATATTGCCATCTCCAAAATCCCAAAGGAAATCTTCTGCACCAATAGTTAAATTACTAAAACGAATGGAATCTCCTGGACAGGCGATGGTGTTATTCGTAAAATTTGCTTGTGGACTAGGATGTATAATTACTTCTTGTTGAACACTATCAAAACCACAACCAAATGCCTTTAAGGTGATCGTGAAGGTATCAGCTTCTAAATAGGTATGACAAATATTTTGTACGGTAGATGTATTGCCGTCTCCAAAATCCCACAGTACATTAGCTCCCAAAGTAGAGAGGTTGGTTAGACAAATTTCTGTACCTGTACATCCTGTTAAAGGGTCAATATTAAAAAAGGCTTTGGTATCTGTGGGGAAAATTTCTAGATCGTATTCGAAAATTTCTGTTCCACAATCATTTGTAGCAGTCAAAGAGATGGTATAGATGCTCGGTATCGTATCTGTAAAGTATAATATTTCTAATGGAATGGAATCATTACTGGTAATCCCATTTCCATAATCCCAACTCCAGCTGGACATTGGACCACCGAAGCTGACATTTGAAAAACGGACCGTATCTCCCGAACAATAGGTGTTTTGCATGGGGCCGAATCGAGGTACTGGACGAGGGAATACGGTTATCGTTTGCTCAAAGGTTGCGCCATTACAGTTATTACCAGCAAATAAACTGATGGTATAGGTGGTATCACTAAGACCTGACTCTAGGATAATCACTCCAGGATCAGAAAGGGTAGAAAGTAATGCTCCATTGATATACCATTCGAAAGAAGCGTTATCAAAATTCGAAGTGGTATTCGTTAAGATAACTTCTAAATCTGCGCATCCTTCTAAAGGAGTAGCAGTAAAGCTAACGTCGGTCGGAGGCGCGGTAATAAAAATATCCTCTGTTAGTTCAACTTGGCAATCTCCTCCAGCCGCAGTTAACTTGATGGTATGTTGGCCGGGGTTTAGATTTAAAAAAGGTGGTGGAGCGCTGTTTTGTCCGTCAATCATCCAGGTTAAATTTCCATTCGTATTGGAAAGGTCAATCGTGATCGGATCGCCTAAGCAAAAAGTATCAGCGACTCCAAACGAGGCATCTGGGTCATCAATCGTTACATTGAAAGCATTACTTCCTTCACATCCACTGGCATTGGTGACATTGTACGTTACAGCCACGGAGCTTAATCCTAGTAAAACCATTTCAGAAATAATAAAGGTATCATTTTGAATACAAGTGGGACAATCCGTAGAGATATAGTTTCCGCCTGTAGGGGTCGCTCCCATTGGAAAGGCAGCACTCGTTGAACATACTTCGTGATCAAAGATAGTAACACCAGGATCAATAACCGTAATGGTAATACTTTCTGAGTCTGTACATGCTGCTCCGACGCCAGGTCCTGCGGTGTAAGTTAGCGTGAAATCACCGACGGCAACGGGATGAAAAAAAACAGAATCTCCATAAAAAGATAAATGTGGTCCAGTCCAGGTTCCTCCGGTTGGAGCATATAGGATCATAATGGAATCCGAGTTTAGGCAAAGCGTGGTATCTGGAAATGGTGATAATATGGAGACATCAACTTGTCCAAAGACTTCAAAAGTATCTTCTTGAATTTGGTCCCCGCATGCATTCGTGAGTGAACAAACCACTTCATAAATTCCAATGCTTAGTGTAACAGGAAAAGAAGATTGGATAACACCGTTGATCGTATAAGTGGCGTTAGGATTAAAACCTGGTGGCGTATAATCTAATGCTAAGCAAGCGTCTGGTTGAGTAAGATTTGAAAGAGATTCGGATGAAAGTACTTGTATTGAAAGGGTATCAAAATCGGGTTGGTCACAAGCATTGTTTACTTCGAGGATGAGTTGATAGAATCCAGTATCTGAAAAAGAAACGGCAAGGTCTGGGATATTTGGCGTAGGATCATTAGGGTTTGGAGCATCGGGTGGTAATACCCAAGAAGCGCCAGCAACTCCATTTAAGGATTGCCATTCGTAAAAATCTTCGTTGGCGGAAAGAGAATCTCCGTCTAGTTGTAAATCTCCTGAGCCAAGACAATAGATAAATGGGGTGGTGGTAGTATTGATATTATTAGAAGCGATGGCGATTGTGGCTTCGGCGGGGTTGATGATTTGAACTACCTCCGTAGATGAAGAGGAACCACAAGTATTACTGACATTTAAAGTAACGATAAAATTTCCCGTTTGATCATAGGTATGGAATGGATCGCTACCGGATGTTCCATCTCCATAATCCCAGGAAGAGGTGAGTGAACAAGTAGGAAAAGAATTATTTGTAAAATTAACCTGTTCTCCTACACAAGTAGTTTGAGGATTTAAAGCAAAGGATGCATTCGGTGGATTAAAAAATTCGGGAAAGGTAGCCGTACTTACTTCTATTACTTGTCCATTATTAGTATAATAGGTATAAAGTCGAACCGTATATTCCACAGAACATTCATCGGTATTAAAAAAAGAAGAAAAATCATATAGGTGTTGAACTTGTGGGGGATTATTACTTCCTGGCACAAATCTGAATGGAGAACCATCATCGAAATCTATTAAAAAACTATCAATGGTAAAAGTAAATGCTTGATCGACTTCTAGTTCTACACACAAATCATAAGTGGATTCTGTCAAACAAATTTCTTGGTTCCCATCGCAGGTAGAAACAGTAGGTTCATTTTGAGCTAATATATTTATCCAGGTACATAATAATAGTGTAAATAGTGATAAGATTTGTTTCATTTGATAAAGTAGTTTGATATTCTTTCAGTCTTAGTAATTCATCTAAGGAAAGAATGTTTTGATGGTATTAAAATATAGAAAATTGCTCCTAGTTTTGATCGCTTTTTATAAGCAATAGATTACTAGAGGTTAGTCATCTCCATACACAGATGGTAACCGAGTTAAATGAACATAAAAAGTCTAAGTGTTACTACGAATGGTAGTTTTGAAAGGGTATTCTAAAGTCAATTTCAAATTACATAAAAAAAATAATTGTTCCAAAGTAAATTAAAAAATAATTGAGCGGATTTAAGATATTTTGTGAAGATGGTAGTTATGTGTCTTTTTTTTGCACCTTTAGTCGTTATTTAAATCCGAAGAATATAGCCACGCCGACGGTAAGAGATAGATCTCTATAATCAATTTCTGAGTTTTCAAAGGAAGAAAGAATTTTACTACCCGTATCTGGATTGAAGGTGTTATTTATCTGATAATCAGCTCGAAGGAATAGCCAAAGTCTAGAATATGTTCTGTCGTAGCCATTATTGCCAGCATTGGATGTAATTTTATCATTTGTTGCGAATCTAAGTTGGTAGCCTAGCAGTGAAGAAATACTGATGGTATTGTTTAGTGATTCTTTGTCTTTGGTTTCTGCTAGGTTATTTGTTTTTTTATATCCTATTGGTAATCCAAAAATAGCACCGGCAGCGAGGAAGGCATTACTCTGGGAATGTACGCTACCAAATTTCCATTTTAAATAGGCAGGAAAATTGATCTTTTGAATTTTAAAAGAATTCACATTATTCTGATTTTCAATCAATTGAAAGGACGTTCGATGATATTCACCACCTATGATAAAGCCGATATTAGCATTCGGAGAGAATATATCAAGACTTAAGCCCACCGCAAGATTTGGAAGACCTTGCGTAGTATCAAATCTTATTTCAATATCTTCGGGAAGATCACCTGTAAAATGATTGAATATAGATTGGTTGTCGCTATTGGCAAGATTTCCATTCAAGTAGAACCCAACAGAGGCTTTAGCATTTCTAAAAGTGAAAGGAGTTGGTGGTAATTCTAGTAGGTCGCCGTTTTGACCAAAAAGTTGTACGGAAATTGTACAGATAAATAGCATGATTGTATACTTCATTATTTACATCTTAGAGAGCGTTTATTGAGCCCTGATTTAAAAAAATAAAAATTCTCCATATTAACCGATCCATCATCGATGTTTTCAATTTCAGAAACCAATTGTCGGACGAGGACACAGCATTCTTTATTTTTTAGGTTAAATTTTTTCTTTACCTGTTTACGGGTGGAAGGATTGTCGATTACTTGTGCCATATAGAATAAATGTTTTCCCTTGAGGTGACCACTCTGGCGGTATTTCATAAGGATGGTTACTCCTTTTTCGTATTTTCTATCTTGCTCAATTAATTTTTGAGCACGGGCGATAGCCTGTTGGATATTTTGGGTATAATTCCCATTTATTTTTTCTTCACAAATCGTTTTCTTTTTAATTACTTCCGCGTTTTTGGGTTTGATTTCTAATGCTTTTTGGTAAGCGGGTAGGGCTTTATCATAAAATTCTTTTTTATAATAATAATCCCCTTTAGTTTTGGTTGTTTCGAATGCGATTTCGACACGACAGGTTTTTATGGCTTGTGTTAATTTTGATCGTTCTACACTGGTAAGTACCGCTTCGCTTTCTTTGGCTAAATTATAGAAAGTTAATGCTTGGTTGAATTGCTTTTTTTCAAAAAAGGTATTCCCATTTTTTATCGCTTCTTTGATACTACTGACGGTATCCAATTCCTTAATTTTATCCTTGATATAAGCTATGTTTTTATGGCAGGATATGGCTAGTTTATAATACTCTAAGGCCTTTGCGCGATTACCTTTTGCATATTCACTTTCAGCTAGGTCATAAATCTGACACTTTTCTTCTTTGATTTGGGGTTGGGTAACTTGGGTATTTGAACAAGCTATTTGATCATAGTTTTGAAATAAATCAGAAGTAGTAGATACTATTTTTATCTGATTATTTATTTCTCTTAACTCGATAAATTCATTGAATGTTTTTTTCGTACCATCTCCAGTTTTTACATTCTTAACTACCTTAGTTCCGAAAATTTCTTCTCCATTCACTTGACAGGTTTCTACTTTAAAATCTTTTTCAAAAGTGACTTTGACCTTGTTTTCTTTGAGATTTAAGAAGTACAAGGAAGCTTCACAGTCACTATTGTATATACCATTAATATCATTCGCAAAATAGGTGCTCGGATGAATAAGTAGCTGATCTTCAATATAAATTCGGTGTTCATCTTTATATTGTTCGCAGTAGATTTCTAGAGAGTTTAGATAATTGCTGATTGTCGTCACTGGATCTTTTTCCACTAAATAGCAGGGAGCATTCATCTTTTTTGTAAAAGAAAGACAAAGTAGCAGTATGATAAAAAGTATTAAAAATTTATTTTTTATTAACATTATATTTTTATTCTAAAGTGAAAAATTAATAGATTACTCAACTTTTAATACATGGATATAAGTAATTAAGGTTATCCAAATGGCACCACCTCTGCCTTTTATTCGTAGTATTTCGACACCGACCTCTTTTGTTGTCGTATCGTGATAAAAGCAATTTATATTTGGATTGGCTTTAGTCGGTTCTACTCGCGTGCTAGGATCTTTTAGCTTACAATAAAATTGACTAAAGGTAATTTTTCCTTTGTAGGATATGGTTCCATCTCCGTTATCTATTTCTTCTAAACCTTGAACATCTAATTTATTTACAATGTCAAAATCAATGACAATTGGCGTATTGCTTCCTCTTTTTAATAAGGTATGAAGATATTCCTCGGCAGTACGTCTTTTTTTTCGGCTGGAATGTTTCCCTTGTTCTTCTATGGTGGCTTCTTTCGAAAAATTTTTTAATGTGGTTCTGATGGCAGCCTTTCTAACTGACATCGAATTTTCAGCCAATGCAATTGCGCTCGTATTATTCTGGAAGATTCGTACTTGATTCATGGCTCTTTGAGTGAGATCATCCAATTCGTTTTGGGAGAGTTTTTGTTGCCCAAAACTATTTGAAACATAACAACAAAAGAGTAGTAAAATGATATAATATTGATTTCTCATTTTGATAAATTATTGTGGATCATTTAAGTGATGTTCTACCAGTCTTACTTCCCAAATTTTACCATCTGGTTTTTTTAGGGTTTTCGTTATTTCAATTTTTTCTAAGGTCAAGTAAAAAACAATTTTTTCAAAATAATCCCTGACCGAAGTTAAACCCACCAATGTTCCATTTTTCCCAAATTCTTTTATGTTTGCATCAGCTGTAAATAGATTGAGATATTCTTCGATTTGATTAAATCTTATTTCTGGTGCTACCTCTTTATCTCCCAGTTTATTAAAAATTGCCGCTATTCCTTCCTCCAGATTTTTTATAATTGCTACTTCTTTCGGATGGTCTCCTTTCATTTCTGGATTTACCAAAACATAAAATTTACCCTCCGTGTTTTGGCAAGCATTGGCTTTTAATGCTTCCACTAGTTTTCCTGTTGTATTAAATACTTTTACGTTTAGATAGGTTTCTAAGTCAGATTCTTCTGAATAAATAAAACTGTTCTGTTGATTCTTTTCAATAAAAGTCTCCACCAAAGCTTGGTTACCTTTCGGTTCAAACAAATAGGATGGTGGCAAACTATCATTAAAGTATTCTCCTAGCCAAGTGGTAGAAAAATCAATGGTATTATCTCCAATACTTTCGAAATACCAGGCAGTCGTTTTTATCTCTTTTTTACTAAGGTCTAAACGACTTACGCTGATTGGTTTTGGTAAGAAATCAATTCCTTCTTCGGAACATTCTACGTTGTAAGGGATGGCAATTTCTTTAAAAAAATTGGGGTATCCAGTGGATGCTTCACCAATTGGTTTGTCAAATATAAAGGTGAGTGCCAATTCTTTTCGTTCACAATCACAGGAACTAAAGAATAAGGCCATCATCAGGAGTGTTGTAAAATAATAGATTCGTTTTTTCATAATTATATCAATTGATTTTCTTTACATTTAATGGCCACAACTCGTCTAGCGACCGGGTCCGTTTGTGAATTAATTAAAGCTTGAATTTCTCCATCTCGGATGATATGGATAAATTCTAAGTAGGAGGTTTCTCCTTTTTTTATAATGGCTGTATTACCTTTTTTGGCTTCATTAAATTTTCCTTCGTATTCAATTTCTATTTGCGAAGCATCAGGTATCGCACCAGTATTGATTTCAATAAAATTGTTTTGGTCTGCTTTTTTAGTAAAATAATAGAAGATATGCGCTACTGCTTTTTCTGTTCCAATGAGGTGGAATAAAGCGGTGAGTAAAGAAAAAATAATGATGATTTTTCCTTTCACAACTGCCCAAATACTAATACTGGGAGGAAGCACGCTCAGAAACGTATATATTTTCCAGAAGGCAATGGCAAAAATAGTCAGTGTAATAATGACTCGGTAGATTTTTGATTTTAAGCGGTTACTACGTAGTCTTTTCAAAATACCATTTTTAATTCTAGCACTTCTGGCATGGAAGGCTTCTTGGGTTTCTTCTTTTAACTTACAACGGGATTCCAGTTGTCGACGGAAGATAGAATTTTCGATTCTGGTATGGTTTAGATTTTTGAAAAAGATGCCTTCAACAAGGAAGGGGAGTACACCCAAAAACAAATCAGCAATGACAGAACCCACCACAATTCCCATACTGACACCTTGCTTAGAAAGAATAAAAAATCCTAAATAAATATCAAAACAAATGGCCAAGACCATCAGTAAATAAAAGATAGGAATAGTAGAGGAGACCGTTGAAAACAATGCTTTTGTTTTTAGGTTGTCTACTTCTAGAGTGGTTACCTGAGGAACTAAGGTCCATAGTTCTTTTAAATCATCCGAAGGATTATAAAATTGCTGATTCTGAAAAGTCATGTACTTATGGTTATTTGAATTATAAATTTTTGATTAAGCGTTCTAAATTTAAGTAGGTCATAGAAAGAAAAGGGGTCGCATCTCGATCCCATTGATGAGGGTTTCGCCGTATAGTTTTTGCACAATTATTTAGACCCTCTGCTACCGCTTTGGTGTTTCGTTTAAATAGTTTTTCATGCTTACCTAACAAGGATGGAAGTTCGAGATAGAAATCTCCTTTTTCTTTTAAAAAACCTTTAAACTCTTCCGCTAGTGCGATACTTTGTCCATTTTGGATTTTCTCAAAATGAAGTTTTAAATAAGCTAAATCACTTTTAAGTACTTCTTTTTGAAAAAGCAAAAACTCCTTAAACGCTTCTTCCAAAAACTGAATTTGCTTTTCCACAAATACTTGATCGGTTGGATTAGGACAAAGGCTTAAATATTTTTTATAATTTTCTATGGCGTTTTTATAGAAATCGTTGGCCTCTTGCATCAATGCCAGATTATAAATGCCGTGACAATCTTGGGTATTATTTTTGGTGAAATTTTCCCATTCTTTTAGAGCCGTTTTGAATTCAGCTGATTTGATTTGAGATACCCCTTTATCGAAAGTAGTATTCGCAGCCGCAGATAAGTTCTGCAATGCTGGATTTGGTTTGGGGATATAAGTCCGGTTAAATTTTCTAAACGCTCTTTCCAGTTGGACCTGGTTTTGTACGTTCAAATATTTTCCACCCGATAGTTGTGCTAAATACTGGAGGTCTCTTTCGGCGGGTGTCCCTGGCTGAATATTAAAGCCGATGGTGTAATACTTTATTGGGTTGGAGAGCGTAGCGCTGCCTCCCCCGCAGAGGTTGGCCGCAATCGTCCTAGTGGTTTGTTGTAAAGGTGCAGAGTTGTATACGCCACTGGGTCTTATCTTTTGGCAGGTGGCCACGCCATCACTAAGGATGATTAATTTTCCTTGTGCTTGATTATTTTGCTGCAGATGGTTGGCTAGTTTACACTCTGCTACCGCTATGGCTTCCGCTAGGGGTGTTCCTCCTCCTGCTCGCATCGCATTAATTTTATTTTCTACAACCACCAAATCTGTTTCGAAATCCGAAACTAAAGTAGTCGGATCGTTCGAACAACCACCACTGAATCCTAAGACGCCTACTTCGTCCGTAACACTTGACGAGTTGTTTTCCATTTGGTTGAGGGTGTATTTAGACGCTGCCTTTGCTTCTGTTAATTTAGATGCGGAACTGTTGCCACCAGAACTGTTCATACTTCCAGAGAGGTCGAAGAGGAAGAGGGTGGAGGTAGACGATCCACAATTTTTGTTTTTCAATACTCTTTCAACTTCATTTTTTAATTTTCTATCAACGGTGCCCCATACTAATTTTACACTTAAAGTATTTTGATTTAACCATGCATCTAAACTATTTTTATTATTTCCAATACCTACGGTGTAAACATTTATTTTTGTGCCGACTTTTACAACATATCTTACTACCTTACCTTTGTGTAGTTTATGATTGCTTTTTGTGTAATTTGTAATGGATCTTGGATGTTTACCTAGTTTTGTAACAATTGACCCAAGTATAGGTAAAGATATTTCTCCACAGTCAACTACTGGATTATTTCCTGCATAAGGGGCAGTGAAATTACCATTGCTTTTCATGATGTCAAATACAAATTCTTCTGTACAACATGGATTTAATAAAGAGTCACAAATTTCTGAACTTAGGGTGTATATATGGTAGTTTGGTTTGTCTCTTGAATATTCGGTAACAATATCAGGGTGTGCGGGACAAAGGTTAGCTGAGTCATTTAATAGCTTTAATTCCTCGATATAGCTATGTGGACGATCAAAAGTTGATCTTTTAGGTAAATTAATTTTTCCATTTAAACTCTGTGCGACTTCCATAGTAAATGAAACACAATCTTGTACCGTCAATTTATAAGATGCTGATTCCCATTTTTGCTTTATTTTTAAAGCGCCCTCATATTCACTTTTGCTTACTTCTACGGTTAGCCCTATATCCTTTTGTGTTTGAAAGTCATTTCTAATTTGACCTGGAACAGAACCAATAAAAAAACTAGCTCCACCCGCATAACTATTCTGAGGATAAAACCCCCAACATCCGTCGACCACAGTCATTTGCAAGTTATTATCTTCTCTGACAAAAGAAACAAAAGCATGTCCTACATTTCCCTCTCTGGTAGCATAGAATGTAAGAAACCTTTTCTCTTGAGCGGTCAAGTTGGGAAGTTGAAAGAAATTTAAAATAATATATAAACAAAATATTCTCATTATACTTTATTATAGTGTTATTAGGTTTATTGCTTATACATTCCCAAAAATTCCATATACGCCTGTACTCCAATCTCTGCTTGATCAAAATCTTCTTCCCCGTAATTGGCCTTTATTATTAAATTAATATTGTTATATCGTGCAATCGCTTTTGGGTGAGAAGTAAAGACGGTTTCGAGTACCTGATTCACCAGTAAAGAGGTTCCAACGGCACCGAGATCATCTAATAGATTTCCGCTGTTGTTTAGTTGATTATTCAGAAACATAGATTCGGCATTGGTAGCGAGACCTCCCATAAAGGATTCGTCGCCCGCCAAATTTTTCATCTTTTGCCAAAATTTTGGGGCCTCTCTTAGATCATAGCCTGCTTGATAAGCATATAGTAATCCTACTCGATCTGCCTGATTTTCTTTATCCTTTTGGTATAGACTGGAGAGGATCGATGGTCGCACTTTTTGCAAATTGTTGATAACCATTCCTTCTACTTTAGGACTAATATCAATTAAATCGCCCTTCCCTTTTTTTCGGCGATTTTTCCAAATTCTATCCTTTAATTCACCGGCCAATTTACTCCCGAAATTCGCTTGCTTTGATTTTTTATAACGAGCAATTCCGTGTTCGTGCGTGATATGGGCTATTTCGTGACCAAGGACCAATGCTAGTTGAGATTCGTTATCAATGATTTCGAGTAGGCCGGTATGGATAAATACCATTCCGTTGGGAAATGCAAAGGCATTTGGGACTGGATCGTTGATGACAAAGAATCTGAAATTGAGTTTGCTAGGATCGGAATCGGGTACCGCTTTTACATAGTCGGGTATTAATCCAAAACCCACTTGATTAATATAGCCTTGAACTTTGATGTCATTAACTAATTGGTAAGCATATTCTCCGATCTTGATCTCTCCATTGTACAGATTATCATAGAGTTTAAATCCTGAAGTCACACCTCTACTAGAGAGCTTATGCATTTTTTCCCCGTTGTAATTATTTTCTATGAGTTCACTTAGTTCTTTTTCCTCCTTCGTAAATTTATTTTGGCAAGTGGTCAGTTTGTTTGCTTGTAATACGCCAACGCCATCCGTTTGACCGCTTGCCTCCATAAAACTTCCGATGGCCAAAAATGGGTCATCAAAAGATGGATACATCATTCCGCTACATCCACAGGCTTTCTTTTTATTGCATTTGATGACTGCGCCGTTCGAAATTTTTACTTTTCTGCCATCAATGAAAGCTATATCTCCATCAACAAATTCTAATTTTCCAGAAATATCATTTTTTAAACTTGCCACCTCGGAAAGCACGTATATTTCTGTTACAACTCTTTTTCCGTTTTCTAATTTGTATTTAATATTTACGTTCGTACCTTCTACGATTGCGGTAGAATCCAATTTCTTTTTTTTCTTTTTATATTTCGTTTTATCATTGACTTCTATTTCCATTTCGGTACCATTAAAATCAATGACCACTTTTCCTTCAGAGAGTGAAAAGTCTACGATATAGGTATCTTTTAATTCGGAAGATTGAGCTGCTAAATGAGTTGAACAACTGAAAATAAATAGGAGCATAAAAGCTAAGATGGGTGCCTTCATCATATTTAAATATTTTGGGAAGTGAATTAAAATAAGCGACTAATGTGAGCGATATTAACTACTCAGTTCAATATTGGGTGACTCCAACTATAAAGTCAAAATCACCCACAAAAAAGCAAATCGTTTTGCTCTTATTTTAAAATTGTCCTATGTATAGGTTGGACTTTTTTTAAGTTAAATTGAAAAGAGGAATAAAAATAAATTCGATAGGTGTGGAACAGGTCATAGAGACCTGTGGAGGTTAAATTTTTCATGATTTGCTTTTTTGGTTGAAAAATCTTGATGTAAATTTGCGTTTGGATCAATACAAAAATGGATAAAAAGAGAAGTGTGTTAATCCTTTCTTTCCTAAGATTTTAGACAAAGATATTACAGAGGAATATTTATTTTAGCGACAAAAAAAAGACGATATCTGTCGATTTTAAAGAAATACTTGATGGTTAAAATTTTAAATCAATCTAGAGTTTATAGAAAAATTATTTTATATGTCGTTCACAGTTAAACGATTAACCCCAATTAAAACGGTCGAATAATGATGCATAGACAAAATGAAAACCAGCGGAAAGTTTTTTCGATTTTGAAAAAAGTTAAAAAATCAAAAATCAAAAAATTAACAAATTATCTAAAAAATGAATATTTCCATATTAATGAAGGGAGTCTTTTACTTTTTGATTATATAAAACCTTTTCATCCTAATTTTGTGGAATTTGATAAAGAGGCAACCAAAAAGCATTTGTTTGCTGGGAAGGAAAATTCAGGACGGGATTTAGATAATGATCTAAATGATCTATTTAATGCTTTGTTCAAAAAAATATTAGACTTCATTACGTTAGAAAATTTCTTAAAGGATACGTCCGTTCAAGAAAATTATTTGATCGAGTATTTTTACCAAAATCAGTTTTACACTTGGTTTGAGAAATCACTAATAAAACAGAAAAAGCGACTTGATAAGCAACCCAAACGAGATGCTGATTTTTTTTATCGTCAGATGCTGTCGTTTGATAAACTTTATTTTCATCCGGAAACAACTAAGTTTAAGCAGTTTAAATCGTCGTCAGGAGTGGAAGACGAAAAGGCACTTCTGATCAAAGCCAATGAGTATTTAGAGATTAGCTTTATCCTAACTCGTCTCCGCTATGCTTTAGAGCTATTACAAAGGGCAAGAATTTTTAGCGAACCAGTTCCCGATATCCTATTTTTAGATGAGATTATAAACCACGCTAGAGATCAGCAGTATTATGAAAATCCAATCATTGAGATTTATGCCTCACTGGTTCTTTTGGCCCAAGGAAAAGATAGTCTGGTTGATTTTGAATCCCTAATATTTATATTTGAAAATCACGCAGACGCATTTGGGATGCTGGAAAGAAGAGGGGTACATCAATTTTTGTTAAATGAGGTAAGTTATAGGAGTCGGTTTTGCACGGGTGCGGCCTTGGATCAACAAACTGCATTTCAACTTCGATTGTATAAGCTTGGAATAGAAAAGGATTGCTTGGTTATTTTTAACCGTATGGCGGATATTGTTTTTACGAATATCATTATTACCTTTTGTAAAAATGGCGCATTTGATTTTGCTGAAAAAATTATAAAAAACTATCAAAAATTTCTTCCCTCACCGAAGACCTTAAAAAAAGAAGTAGTCCGTTTTTCTTGGATTTGTATCTTTTTTTACCGGGAAGACTATTTAGAAGCGATTAGGTTTTTAGATCGAAAAACCAAATTTACACCACTTTATCTAGAGCATCGAGCAAGATGTATCTCGCTGTGTTGTGAATATGAAGTATTTCTTCTGAAAAAAGGTACTTTGAAAGAGCAAGACCAATGCTTGGAAAAAATTGAGAAAGCGATTGATAGTTTTATTAGATTTTATGAACGTAAACCTCAGTTGAAAAATGATAAAACGAAGCCTTATTTAAATTTTGGAAGAATATTAATTAAAGTTTTTTCGGCAAGGAATCTTTCGAAGAAGAGTAGTGTATCAGAGAAAAAGAAAATTCTTGATTCGTTAAAAAACTATCACTCCGTTGCTGCAGAAAAATGGTTGTTGAAGCATATTAAACGGTTATAAATACCTGGATAAATTCGGAAACAGTATTCAACTCCTTCTTCCTTTATCCAGATAAATTTAATGATTAGATAATATCAGTATCTATAATTCCAATACCATAGTTGGGATCTACTGGGTTGGTATTAGATCCATTATTGGTGCCGCCATTACCACCTAAAATAGATCCTGCTTGAGCATTAGACAATACAGCTTTCTGAAATCCTGGCTTTCTTTTTAATTCTGAAAAATTCATAACACATAAGTTTTAAAAGTGAAAAAATGATTTGCTAGACCACTTCTCTACCTTTCCAATGGTGTCCATTGTAAGATGATCTGTGACCTTTTCGCATTCATTTTCAATTGTGTTATGTGCACCTAACTCAATCTTTATGAGTACCCGGATTTTAAATTAAAGCTTCTAATAATTTTAAAGTCCAGGAGAATACGCATAGGTATTTAAGGCTATCCCCGCGCTGTTTTGGGAGATAGAAAATCTGTAATGTTAATTTTGTTCTAACAGAAAGAAATGATTAACTTGCTTTACCTTTCAAATTATTGATCATTACTTCTGCTAATGAAGTTGTTTTGAAAATTATAAAACAGCTTCTATGTTTTCGGTAACAATTACATACTTATGTCGATAGAGAATTAAAAAAATCACAAACCTTTAATTTTTTTTTAGTTAGAATGAAAATTTTTTATGACTATGAAATTGGATAGGGAACTTTTACCAATCTATTATAAAGGGCAAAATGAACCAGTAGGAATTTGGGTGACTCGTCATTACAAATACTTTATTCTTAATGGGTTTAAGAATTGTTCAGAAAAAGCAACCATTGAAGACGCCATTCAGGATATTGCACAAACCTTAATTGAATATGAAAAGGAAGTTCGCCCCATAAAATTTAAACCACAAAGGGACAACGTAAAAGGCGCTTTGATGATGAGGATAAGAGGACGCATCATCGACCTATTCCGGAAAGGAAATAGAAAACAAGTAGTTACTATCAGTGAAGAACTTCCCGCTGCCGAATATTCAGGAGACGATGCAGAACAGGAATTTTTTAACGAACGAAAAAAGTGGCTAGAAAAATTTAAAACTCAATTGCCTCCCCAAGAACAAGAATTTTTGTCTTTAATGATGGTATATGGTCCAGGTAAGTTGGCACCGATCATCGAAGAATTAGGTATATCTTTAGCGGAAGGTAGAACTATTAAACAACGAATTAAGCGAAAAATTGATCGAAGCATTTTGAATAATTAAATATGGAAGAAAAGCAACCTATATATACCGAAGACAATATTTCTATGGATTCATTAATAGATTACGTTTTCAAAAAACTATCTGTAACTGAAGAACAGTCTATGGAGGATTTTTTAGATTCACACGAGGAGTACGCAAATACGGTAGATGGAATTTTAAAATATTGTTTGACCGAAAACATTAAAACTAAAATAGATTTAGAAAAAAATATTCAGACAAGTCAAACAGCTTTTTTCGCAAGATTTCCTGAACTAAAACCCGAAAATTTAAAACAATTAGATGATGTCACTCCAAAAAATAAAAAGGATAATAATAATTTGAGGTGGGGATTCCTTGCTTTTTTGATGATTGGAGGCTTATTTATTTTATTAAATGTTCCGGATCAAGAAATTAACAAAGATCAGTCGAAACCAGAACAAACAGAAGTACCGAAGTCTATCGAAACTCAAGAAAATAAAGACATTGAGACAACTAGAGAAGATGATGGATCCGGAGATCAGCCAATGCAGGATAAAGAAAAATCCATCAACAACACTTCCAAAGAAA
>CAZYAC010000010.1:0-30519 GCA_964645475.1 uncultured Saprospiraceae bacterium
AATGTACCAGTAAGTACAGAAGCAGTAAGATTTTCAGTAGTTGGTAATTTCATTCCCAGTATTTCCTGGAATTTTAAATTTAATTAAGACACACTAATAAAACAATGATATGAAAAATTTTGCGTTTTTATTACTTATAATTACCCTATGTTTTACAGCCTGTGAAGATATAGTTGATATAGAATTAGAAGAAGGTTCGGTTGAACTAGTTGTTGATGCTTGGATTAATACAGATACGGTACCTCAAATAATAAAACTACGGAGGACCGCCCCTTATTTTTCTAATGCTTTTGCCCCGGTTGTCAACGGTGCCGTTGTTTCCATCACAGATGACGCAGATAGAGTTTTTGAATTCTCGGAATCGGATAATAGTGGAAATTATATCTGGACGCCAGCGCCAGGAGAACGATTTGGTCAAATTGGAAATACTTATACGTTGGTAATATCCTTGGAAGGAAAGACCTATACCTCAAATTCAACCTTGAACCCCACCGTTCCAGTTGACTCGATTACTTACGAATTTCGAGAAGAATCATTGATAGAGCCAGAAGGTTTTTATGCACAATTTTTCGGTCGAGATCAACTAGGCCTAGGTGATACTTACTGGATTAGGACCTATAAAAATGGCGTTTTTTTGAATAAGCCACAAGAGATCAATATTGCTTATGATGCTGGGCCTGCAGCTGGTTCTGAGGTAGATGGTTTGATTTTTATAACACCCATTCGAGAAGCCATTAATCCAATTACGGATGATGATGATTTACCACCATTCGACTTGGGCGATACCATTCGAGTAGAAATTCATTCATTGACACCCGAAGCATTTACTTATTTGGAGCGTACTTTTTTTCAGCTAACCCTAGGTGATGCTGCTTTATTTGCGGAACCTCCTGCTAATGTGCCTACAAATATTTCCTCTTCTTTAGCAACTGAAAATCCGCAGGGATTTTTTGTGGTTAGTGAAGTGTCAAGTTTGGAGGAAGTAATAGAGTGATTTCTTTAATAACTTGAAAAAATACGGACCACTAATTAGTGAAAAAACAAGCAGCAGGTTATGTTTAAAACAATCTTACTTTCATTTTTAATGATGTCCGTATTTTCTATTTCTAAGGATACTACTAATTATTTAAATTATCATCAAAAATTCAGCGAAATTGAAGCATTTATCGTTGCTGAAAAGTTTAAGAAAGCACAAATAGAGATTGAAGAACTATTCAATCAATATGAAGTAAAGTTTGTAAAAGATTTTGTTATCGCTTGTCAAATCGCATTATTAAATAAGGACGATGAAAACAGCTTATTATGGCTCAAGGAAGCTATTAAAAAAGGAGCAACCATTGATTGTTTAAAAGAGATCGAAATCATTCGTAATGGATTCGAACCAAATGAATGGAAAAATATTGCCAACGAATACAAAGAATTGCATAAAGTATATTTGTCCAGTATTGATTTAAAATTATTAAGTAATTTTAGCAATAGATATACTGAGGAGCAAGAAAGTAAACGATCAAATTTATACAGAGAAGTTGTTCAATCCAATTTCAACTTTATCCAACACCAAATTAAATTAAAAAAATACCCAGGAGAAAGTAGGGTAGGGATCGACAACCAGAAATTGGCGCCTTTGATATCTGATTGTGAATTTGGTAATTCTAAAATTACGGTTACTTTATTACATTATGATTATCCAATTTCTGAATTAGGAGAATCTGAATTAATGGAGCATATTAAAACTGGAGATTTACATCCTAGAGAGTTTGCAATTATTTATACTTACGAAAAAAATAAAGTATCTGTTCTATATCAAAAATCCAAGAAAGTTTACGAACCTTTAAATGACTATAAATTCAACTTTCCCTTTGGAACGCTTCATGAAAATATCAGAAGGGTAAATATGGATCGAGCATTATTTGGAATTTGTAAGTATCAGGTTGATCTTAAAAAAGAAACTATCGAAAATAAATATGGTTTGAAATTAAGATTCAATTATCGGTAAATTTATGATCAAAATTGGAAAATTTATTGCCTTTTTATTACTTCTCATAGGGTTTACCGGTTTTATGGGCGGAGGATTAATTTCGGAAGGTATCATTGACTATAACAGAGAATTGCCGCTTAATGAAATCGAGGGAATAGCCGTTGATGAAGAAGAGAATATTTACGTAGGGTTGGGGTTTTATGGAAAAGTACAAGTTTACAGAATGATTTTGTATCAGATTAAAAAATAATTTCTATGAGGTTCTTTTTCCTCTTCTTTTTTTTCTGGTCTTGTGCTGGTGAAAAAACGACAAGTCCTATTCATCAAAAAGAAGAAACCACCAATCGCGTCACTAGTCCTGCTTTACAGACCATCCTCGACTCCGCGGATTTAAAAGGGGCTATTTTAATCTTCGATCCAACCAACGATACTTACATTAGCAATGATTTTACCTGGTCAGAAAAAGGCCAACTTCCTGCCTCGACTTTTAAAATTCCTAACTCCATGATTGCACTAGAAACTGGCGTGGTAGCCAATGATAGTACTTTGTTTAAATGGGATGGAAAAAAGCGTGCTTTTAAAGTTTGGGAACAAGATTTGATTTTCAGGAATGCTTTTAAATATTCTTGCGTTCCATGCTACCAAGAAATAGCCAGAGGAATTGGTGTTGATCGGATGAAAGAATATATTAGCATCCTTAAATATGGACAGATTCAAGTCGATTCCACCTCGATTGATAATTTTTGGTTGATTGGATCTTCCACGATTACTCCTTTTCAGGAGATTGATTTTCTGCAAAGATTTTATCGATCTGAATTACCAATTTCTAAAAGGACTGAAAAATTGGTAAAAAGTATAATGGTCTTAGATGTAAATTCAAATTACAAACTTTCTGGAAAAACCGGTTGGACAATGGACAACGACAAAAATAATGGTTGGTTTGTTGGATACGTGGAAATAAAAAATAAGCTTTACTATTTTGCGACCAATATAGAACCGAATCCTGCTTTTGATATGAAGTTGTTTCCTGGTATAAGAAAAAAGGTCACTTATCAGGCACTTAGAGAATTGAAGTTAATAAATTGATTAGATGCTAATTCAAAAATATAATCCAGCTTGGAGCCATAATTTTTCAAAGATCAAACGAGCACTCGATATTGGGTTAATCGAACTGGAGTATCAAATAGAACATGTTGGAAGTACTTCCGTTCCAGGTTTGGCTGCCAAGCCTATTATTGATTTAGACATTATTTATGGAATGGAAGAAGAGTTTGAAAAAATAAAATCAAAATTGATTCAGCTGGGATACTACCACAACGGCAATCAAGGGATTCTAGAAAGAGAAGTTTTTAAACGAAGTGGTGAAGTTAAAAACGAAATACTAGATTCAATTTCACATCATCTTTATGTCTGTCCAAAAGGGAGCAATGCGCTAGAAAGACACCTTCTTTCACGTAATTTTTTACGTAAAAATGAATGGGCTAGAAAAAAGTATCAACAAATGAAGTATGAAATTGCAGAAAAAGTTGATCAAGATAAAAAGCGCTATGCTGAATTGAAAGAACTAACCGTCAATGATTTTATTGATGAAATTATTAAGAAGAAAAATGATAAACAATAAGTCTTTAATCCTCTTGAATTTTTTGTGTAATTTTCAACAATTCAACAATTCAACAATTCAACAACTAAGCCTCTTTCCCAAAAATTTTCAATTGCTTAATATGGCTTCCCAATGCTCCAAAATAAGTAGGATGGTTATTGTATGGTAAACCATACTCCTTTGCAGTAGATTCAACAATCGGAGCGATTTGTTTATAATGGACATGACAGATAGTTGGAAACAAATGATGTTCAACTTGAAAATTTAGTCCGCCACAAATATAATTTAGGAAATCATTTTTACAACCAAAATTAGCGGTTGTATATAATTGATGTGCTGCCCAGCTGTGATCAATTTTATTACTTTCATCCGGTAATGGAAAATCTGTTCCTTCAATCACATGCGCTAATTGAAAAATTAATGCCAAGGTCAAACCTTCCACTAGGTGCATAATTACAAATCCAATTACAAAATATTGCCAAGGAATATCCATAACCATAAATGGGATAACCACAAAAAAGGTGTAGTAGCATAATTTAAATAAAACCATTCTTACAAATTCCCAAACAGGGCGATCGGTTTTTGCTTTACCATTTACTTTTGGATGAAAATACTCGGCATAGTCTCGAGCAAATACCCATGCAATGGAAGTAAGACTATAGATAGCAAAAATATAAATATGCTGAAAACGATGAATCCACCACAAGTCTTGATGTGGATTTAAACGAATCAACGGAATCTGCTCAATGTCCGCATCGTAATCAACAATATTGGTATGAGAGTGGTGCATACCATTATGACTGGTCTTCCACATAAAATCGTTCGCACCAATAAAATTAAAACTCGTTCCAATCACCTTATTCCAAAAAGGCGTTTTTGCGTATGCTCCGTGAATGGCATCATGGGCGATATTCAAGCCGATCAAAGCAGTAAAAAAACCGTGTACTATCGCAATCAACAACAATATCCCCAATTGTCCCGCAAAGATATTGGACAACAACAAGCCATAAGTCGCAAAAAATACTGCTAGGATAAGCAAGGTTTTGGTCACCATCTTGGTATTATAATGCTTGGAAAGTTTGTTTTCCTCAAAGTAAGTATTTACTCGCTTTCGCAAGATCGTATAGAAATCAGGTTTGTCCTTGTGATTGAATCGTAGATTAGGTCGCTCGCTCACAGGTACTTTATTTCTTTCGATCGATTTTACCATAATAGTATAATTCTTTTGAGATGCTGATCTACTTATCAAGGTAGGTCAAAATTAATTTTTGGAGAGCAGCTAACTTCGTTTTGCTTAACCGACAGCGAAAAGCGGACGGTAGAAAAGCTGGTCAAAGATAAGGATTAAATCCCGAAATTAAGGGTTAAAACGTTTCAAAATCAGCTTTATTCTCTTTGGTCTTCATATCAGAAAGGTTTCTTGTAATTTTTACACAGACTTGATATATAACCTGGAACCATAAAATATGATAAAACGGGCGATTTTTTGCATCCATGATATATTGTAAATTTATAATGTGTGGCAGGGTTTTTGAATAGAGCCTCGTAGATAAAACCTATTTCAGCGACTTTTTCTCTGGAATAAAATAAATGATAGAACTCATACCCTTATTTCTATGCTTATCTGAGTTATTTTTCCATTTTCGAAAAGAACATCTGTTGAAAGTCAGTCTGAAATATGCACTAAAAATTATTGTCTTAATTTGTTTTTGCTTAAGCTTAAATAGCTTAAACGGACAAACCTTTGTGAAGGAAACGGCTACTGGTTCTGCCAGTGGAGTAGACTGGGATAATGCTTTGGGTGTAAGTAACTTCGACGGAGTAGAAACGGTGGCTGATAATGGAATATTAAACTACAGCATTGCTGATAGTGAAACTACTCCTGATGGAATTTTTGATGCTTATGAAATAGATGCTGACGGTGATAGTTGTTTTCATATGAATTAAATATTTTTATAATATATGGCAAGGTTATTGATTCTTTCCTAATGAGACAATTCTATTTTAACTTAAGATTTCTCAGACACCTCAAAAAATCAATCAAAAAAGAAAATTTTCTATTCTGCCTATTTGTTTTTCCGTTATGCATTATAGCACTCATTAATCAAATTAGTCAAGATTAAATAAATTGATTTTTATTTCAAAGTGAAAAGTAAAAATAACTTCCTACTACAAATTATAGTGGCGTTTGCTATGATTATTTCTGTGTCGTTCACAGAAACAAGAGACAGATTCCTTGAAGAAAATTTTCCTTCGACCTCGACGATTATCGATTACCCAAACAAGTTGGATCATATCAAGATAACTTCTATGAGTGGGGTTGTAAAGTATGTAAAACTTACTTCTACGGGAGATGGAAGTGGTTTAGATTGGGATAATGCTATGGGTGCTGCAGATCTAAAATCCGCAATAGAAGCAGGCGGCACTATATATGTTGCTGCTGGTACTTATTTTCCTGGAACAGAAATAAACATCGCTAATAATGTATCTGTAATAGGAGGATACCCTGACTCGGCTACAGGCACAGAATTTTGTTCCAACTATGATCCAATTACAAATCAAACGATCATCAATGGGAATAATAGCCATAGACTGATAATACATACTAACGTAGCAGCCGATACTTTAGAGTTAAGAGGTTTAATACTAGAACATGGAAATCATACAAGTGGAGGTGGAGCTTTTTCTAGTACGGTATTAACTACGGTTCCTATCAAATTTGAATTTATAGACCTAGAAATCAAAAATTGCAATTCGAATAGCCACGGAGCTATATCTATAACTGAAAAAATAAATGTGGATTCAGAAATTCTAATTCAAAATTGCAATTTTAGAGGTAATGATGGAAATAAAGGAGGAGCTATAGCCATGTATAATGTTCGAAATTCAGATAGTGATACCTATCCTAATCCAGAAAAATTGGTCATTGAGGATTGTACTTTCTTTCTTAATAATGCTTTTGGGGCTGGAGGAGGAGCTATTAATATTGAACAATCACACCAATGGACATTGAGAAGAAATATATTTTGTACGAATAATACTTCTCCGCAAAACGGCGGTGCAATTAGATTTTTTTCTTCTTTTAAAACAGAGATATTAAATTGCAAGTTTGCAAGAAATTCTAGCGATGAAGATGGTGGAGCAATTTATGCAAATCAAGGAGATATAACTATTAGTAATTCTGTATTTCTTGAGAACGATGCTGGGAGCACAAATAGAGGAGGTGCTATATTTGGTACTTCAGATTCAGGAATTCAGTTAGATAGCAGCAGTTTTTATACGAACACCGCTGGGTCTGGTGGAGCAATTTATTGGACATCTGCGCTTTCGGTTTCTATACCAAATCAAGCTACAAATAATGTTTTTGTAAACAATTCCGCAACACAAGGTAATTCAGGACAACTTATGGGAGGAGGAGCCATAAAGGCAACCAATTCTGATTGGATTTTCCAAGATAATTTTTTTGTAGACAATTCAGTTAACGCTGTTGCATATGGAGGAGCAATAAATATTCACAATTTAGAGGCAGAGCTGACCAATAATTTATTCTATAATAATCAAAAAGGGACGGATGCTACTATCTTAGGAGCAGACATAATAACTTATAGTTCTTTGGCAAGTTTTTCTCCAGCTGCAGACAATAAAATGCAATTGTCTTCTGCAGCCATTTATTTGTCTCAAACCGGAACCCCAGATCCAAACGATTATGATTTTACCAATGATACTTTTAGTAATACAGACGATGGTTCTTTACCTGCTGCTCCTTCTATAGTATGTCCACTAATTTTAGAGACACCAACTGGTATAGAAAGTTGTCTTTCCCAAGAAATTTGCGATAACGGAATTGATGATGATGGAGACGGAGATATTGATTGTGAGGATTCAGATTGTACAACCACTAATTATGCGATTTCTCAAACCCATACTGGAGTAATAAATCCTAATAACGCATTAGGTCCAACGGATACCTTATATGCGGATATCGATGATGGAGATGAAATGATCATTGATTTAGGTAATGCGTTAGATGTTGGAGATGGTTATAATATTCGAGGGATAGGTAACGATATTTTAGTAACGATTGAAGAATCTTTAGATGGCGTTAATTTTTTTACGAATAGTGTTTCTCCATATGATATGAATATACCTGCTCCTGCAAGTTATGTTTTTACCACGGAGGTCCATACTCGTTATCTGAGGTTATCCTTTACAGAGAGTGCTCCTGGAGGATCCTTAGATTTAGATGCAATTTTCAATAATGATTGTATTTGTCAGCCTTCTACTACCGTAACCGAAGAATATCAAATTAACTTTATTACCACCATACTGGATAATAACATTAATATCGCCAAAGGTAGTCGTGTTCGATTAGAGTTTGCTGGAAATAGTTTTGATACATGGACTTTTATCTGGACAGGACCTAATTCATACTATCGAGTAACTAACGCTGGAACAAATAGAGATCGAATTGTATTAGATAACATCCAACCCAATCAAGCCGGTGAATATAAAGTAGTTTATTTTGACGATGCAGGCTGTGTAGATAGCACTTCCTTTTTTACTACTGTGTTTACTCCAGAAATTTGTAATAACGGTATTGATGATGATGGTGATGGCAATATTGATTGTGATGATGGTGATTGTCCAGGGATAGATTCTGATGGTGATTCAATTTGTGATTCCTATGATCTAGATGATGATAACGATGGAATTCCAGATCTAGAAGAAGGGCATTGTGAAATTTATGGATTTGGATTCGAATCGAATCGGGAAGGATGGAGACAGGATAATTTGAATGATGGAAATATTCAAGCCCATACCGTTCACTCTTCAACTGTATTCACATCTGAAGCTTGTAATATGTCTAATATTCCACCAAACCCAGATGGTAATTTCATTATGGCTGATGATACCTATGGAGGCACCATGCATTTTGAAAGCCCTGATAATTTGAATGTGAATATTAGCGATAAACTTAATGGAGAATTTAGCTTTAATTGGATTAATGGAACCTATGATGGTATAACAGGAACACAAGATCTTGGAGTGGCAGTTATGGAAGTAAACTTAATTGGAGGGGGAACCACGATCACCGCTACTTTTGATGGTACTGGCCTAGCTAATATTGGCGTTTGGACCACATTTACCATTACCTTAGATGATGCTACTTGGAGCGGTTCTGCAGCAGATTTAACCACCGTTCTTGGTGACCTAGATCGAGTTGAGATTGAGATCGAATCAATTACGGCCAAAGATTGGTCAGTGGCAGATTGTATGGATGGAGAATATTTTGGTATAGGTAATGTAGCATTTAATTGTGACTCTAGAGATACCGATGGTGACTTAGTGGCAGATTACCTTGATCTCGATTCGGATAATGATGGAATTTTTGATGTGGACGAAGCTGGACATAATGCACCAGAGATAAATGCAGATGGAATCATAGATAGTACATCTACCGCTTTTGGTAACAATGGATTGTTTGATGGAATAGAAACTGCTGTGGATAATGGTATAATCAATTATTCAATTACAGATAGTGAAAACACGCCAGATGGAATTTATGATGCTTATGACTTGGATGCAGACGGAGATTCATGCTTTGATACGATGGAAGAAGGTGTTGCAGATAGTGATAATGATGGTATTGCTGGCACAGGAGTTCCAACCGTAAACCTTGAAGGATTAGTCAATGAAATAACTTACAGTTCACCTCCTAATCATACTTGGCAAGATCCTATTATCGGACCCTGTCTTCCCGAGATTTGTAATGATGGAATTGATAATGATGGAGATGGGATGGCAGATTGTTATGATTGTGATGATTGTTTTGATTCTATTGATTGTGATGATAATGACAATGATGGCGTAAATGATTTTTGCGACTTAGATGATGACAATGATGGGATTTTGGATATTGATGAAGGCTGTAGGTCAGATAGTGCAGTTATTCAACTTTGGGCAGGAAGTACTCAAGCCCTTACAGTTGATAGTGGAGAAGATGGTTTTGTAGTAGATGTAACAAGATTGGACAATAGTTTTAATATTATTTTGAACGATTCGTCTTTGACATCTCGTCCTTCAAATCCTGTTTCTGTAGATATTAATTTTACAGACCAAGGCACCTCTCCTGGTTTAACGGCCCTTTTTGCCGATGGAGATCAATATGGAAATGGAGGGATTCCTGAAATTTGGCAAATGGGAATTGCAAATCCAGAGACGCCTTTGCTTAGGATGATCATTTATGGAAATGGAGAAATGAAATTATTTGGTTCGAAAACCCTAAATGGACCATTGGAAAGTATGATGCTGACTGGAGGTTTAATTTATCATCCACCATCGTGGAGTTTAGATTCTAATACGATAGTTGTTGGACAGTATTTAGATGGTACAACACGCATGGAGGGGGTAGTATATGGGTTTCAAAATAATTGTATTGATACAGATTTAGATGGTTTAACTGATAACTTTGATTTAGATTCAGATGATGATGGTTGTTTTGATGCGGAGGAAGAGGGATTGATTGATGTGGATGGGGATGGTATTGCTGGAACACAAACTGGTGCCCCGATAGTGGATGCTGATGGTCTTGTAACGACCATTACTTATGCTTCGCCTCCCAATAACACATGGCAAAATGATACCATAGGTCCTTGTCTTCCTGAAATTTGTGATGATGGAATTGATAATGACGCAGATGGAGATACAGATAGTGCTGATAGTGATTGTTGCAACACACAAGCTCCAGTCCTTTCTAAAAATTAAAATTCTCTTGGTTTGAATACGACGCTAATCAGATTTGTATATCAAAAAAAGAAATCCAACAACCCACTCACTCCGCAATCCGCACACCAATTTTTTCCCTACCTTTGTCCCCATGAAATTTTCAGATTATAATTTCGATCCAAAAGTAAAAAGAGGCTTGGAAAAACTTGGGTTTCGACGTCCCACCGATATTCAATTTAAATCCATTCCCAATATCTTAAAAGGAGAAGACTTGTTGGCAGTGGCTCAAACAGGTACCGGAAAAACGGCGGCCTTTGCCATTCCTATTGTAGATCTAATTTATGAACAAAAGCAAAAGGAGCGACGACCCACCGGAGCAAAATGTATCGTCCTTGTTCCAACTCACGAACTTGCCTTACAAATTGAAGGGGTATTTCAACAGATTACGCAGTTTACAACCGTAAAGGTTATGGCACTCATAGGTGGAGTAGACCAAGCTCCTCAAATTGCCCAATTAGAAAAACGAATTGATATCGTGGTGGCTACACCGGGTCGAATGTTCGACCTAATCAGCCAAGGACATTTGCCTACGCATCGTATTGAAATCCTCGTACTTGATGAAGCCGATTATATGCTGGATCTGGGATTTATCAAAGATATCGAAGATTTGATTCGCAAGCTTCCTCGACGCCGACAAACCTTGTTTTTTTCCGCTACGATCAATGATAAAATTAAAAAAATAGCTTATAGCATTGTTCGCCAAAACGCTATTCGAATTCAACTGTCTCCTAAAGATCCAGTGGCCAAAAAAGTAGATCATTCCGTTATCTTTGTCGAAATGGATCATAAGAGATTCTTCCTCGAACGAGTAGTAAATGAAAATCCGGATACCAAAATTTTGGTTTTCGTTCGCACAAAGGTTCGAGCTGAACGAGTTTCGAAAGCGATGAGCAGAGCGGAAATTTCTTCTATTACTATTCATGGTGATAAAGACCAAGAAACTAGAAGCGAAATGCTGAATAAGTTTCGTATCGGCGAAGTTCAATTACTCATTGCTACGGATATCACTGCTCGTGGGATCGATATTCCAGATGTAGAAATAGTGATTAATTACGATCTTCCGGTTGAAGCAGAAAATTATGTACATCGAGTAGGACGTACCGGTCGTGCTAATCAAAAAGGTCATGCTTACAGCTTTTGTGCGAAAGAGGAGAAACCAATTTTAAAGGAAATACAATCTTACTTACAAAAAAAAATAAAAGTACTTCGGATCGAAGGTGCCGAATATACTGACACACTTGATGTAGAGAAAGAACGAAAAAATGATTATAAATCGCTTATCAAAGAAGAGGAAGCGTTTGAACGGAAAAAGAAGAAGAAAAAAAGGAAAAAGTAATTTTTTTAGAAACCGTCGAATTTGAAGATACGAAATATATTCAGATCGTTTATAAAAAAATAAAGAAATAATAGGGTTGAACTTTTTTCTTCCGTCTTAATAATAATAGTTGATTAGGACAAAATTTTACAGACAAACATGAAAAATACTAAACGAGAAAATGTTCAAAACCCTTTTTGATTACACAGAAAAACAAACCCGAAATTTTATTGGCCTATTTGTAGTAATCATTCTTGCTGCCTATTATTTTTTACATGGTGCGCATGTACTTTACAACGGCGATGATGCTTGGACCATGACCCGGCTTTACCATTTTTCTAAAACGGGTATCAACATGGATACCATTTTTCGAGCCGTAACCACCGATGAACGCGTTCAAATTTTCAACCAATTTTTTAATTATTTATTTACTAGTTGGTTAAATCTTTTTGGCTGGACCAAGTCTAATGCTCATCTGCTTTGTACGGGACTCATGGTATTGGCAGCTTTCATTTGGTATAAAATTATTAAAACATTAAATTTTTCCCATAGTATAGCAGTTGTTTTTGCATTGACATTGTTTTTATTTCCTGCCTATTATGGAACTGCTAATTTGGTACGGACCGATCCATTGACTTTTTTATTTTCTGCTTTGAGTTTTTATTTGTTTATTAAACAAAGATATTTCTTTGCAGCTTTTATTGGATCTATGGCAGTGGAGACACACCCAATGGGGATAATAACAGGATTCTATATCCTTGCATACATCGTAGCTGAAAGGAATTTGTTTTTTGGTAAGATGCAACTTTGGAAAAAGGCACTTGGTCCATTATTGATTGGTTTAGCATTGGGAATTGGATATTATTTGATATTACACGCACATGTACTAAATCCGGAACGACTCCAAAAGACCCTGCTAGACAACCGAAATAATGCCAAAGAACTTCCTAATTATTTGATCACCTATTTTGCCCAGACGGAATGGTATCTCCATGTTTGGGAATTCTTTTTGATGCTTGGTACCATTATTTGGTTTACTACCAAAAAAGGTTGGCGTGAAAAATCCTTTGTCGGATGGCTTTTAATTTTTATGATCATCTCTACTTTCGTAACCGGCCGACCAAACCGAGTATATATGGTTTTCATTTTTCCAGCTTTTCATCTGATGCTTTTGTATTCCGCAGAGCTTGCAGGAAAATTAAAAGAAATAACCTATCTACTCTTAGTGGTGTTTATACTTCACTACGCTAATCTATATCGCATGAATCATAGCTATGATGGAGAAACTATTTGTGAGAAAACCACCACATTGATTCCGGATAAAAGCATTCCCGTGGTTGGAATGGCGGATAATTGGTTTGCAGCCAAAGACCATGAATTTTATCTAATCTATAACTCGATTCACGATTTAGTAGATCGCCCTTTTGAAAGATTTTATTTAATTGAAAATGAGTATTTGCACATAGCGCCTATTTCTATTAAAATGGAAGAATATGCGCTCGATAAAAAATTAACAAAAGACGCCTTGATTTTAAAGCGAAAAAAACATTATCTTAAAACCATTGCTACCTTTAAAGAAAAATACAATTGTCAATTAATAGGCAGCTTTCCAGCTTATCAGGGTGAAGAAGCCAAAGTGAATATTTGCGTGAAGAAAACCCAAGAAAGATGAAACGCCTGCCTTACTTCAAATCGTTGATCCCAATATGGCATGGTATGAATGATGCCATTGGATTTAGTAGCACTTGTTATTTTTTTTCTCGCTTTAGCGCTAAATCAAAAGCATATTTCATTACTCGATCGACTCCTTTTTTTGTAAAAATAGATTTTTGTCCCACGATCTCTTCTGGTGTTCCTTCAAAAAAACACCCTCCAATATGCGAGTATTCTCCTTCACTGTTTTCACGGACAATAAGATAGTCAACGGCCTTAATATTTTTTAATGGAGAATCAATTCCTTTGAGGAGTCTTACTGGACGTAGATTAATGTATTGGTTAAAACTTCTTCTGATTGGAATTAATAACCCCCAAAGTGAAACATGATCGGGCACTCTAGGGTAACCAACCGCTCCAAGGAAAATAGAATCACAATCACCTAATCTTTCCAAGCCATCAACTGGCATCATTTTTCCATACTTGGAGAAATATTCACAATAATAATCATAGTATTGATATAAAAATTTAAAGCCAAATTTATTCGCTAATACATCAAGTACCTTAATTGAGGCGGGGATTACTTCATTGCCAATTCCATCCCCTGGTACCACGGCTATTTCATATTTTTTCATTCCCTTAATTTAGATTTTAATTTTTAAATTCAATCGGAAAAGAGTAGAGATCGAGATTCCACAAAGAACCGAGAATAAAAAAAACAAATAACGATAGTAGGATAATAGAAATTAGATTTAGCCATATTCCGGTTTTTACCATATCGGAAATCCTTAAATATCCTGAACCAAATACTACCGCATTAGGAGGGGTAGCAACTGGTAGCATAAAGGCACAAGAAGCAGCTACGGTGGCAGAAACCATTAACACATAAGGATGCAAGTCGATCGATAAGGCTATTGGCGCTAAGATCGGCAAAAGCATAGCGGTGGTGGCTAAATTAGAAGTGATTTCTGTTAAAAAATTAACGCAAGTAATAAGGATTAAAATTAGTAGAAAAATCGGTAGAAATTCTAATAAATTAAATTGATCTCCGATCCAAACAGCCAAGCCACTATTTTGAAAAGCGGATGCTAAGGCCATTCCTCCTCCAAATAAGATCATAATCCCCCAAGGCATTTTTACCGCTTCATTCCAAGTCAAAATAGGCTTTTGTTTTTCGGAAGATGGAAGAATAAACAAAAGTAATCCTGCGAATATGGCAATGATAGTATCATCTAAAGCAGGAATGATTTTTTGTAATAAAGACCTAGATATCCATAACAATGCAGTAAGAATAAAAACAGCTAGGACCACTTTTTCTTCGTAAGAAATTTTTCCTAAACTTTTAAGATGTTTTAGAATTTCTTCTTTTCCTCCTGGAAATTCTTCTACCTTAAAGGTAAAGGCGATTTTTGTTAGGTATATCCAACTAATCGTTAATAATAGTATAGATATCGGAAGCCCAAAAGACATCCATCGTGCAAAGGTGATTTCTACACCAAAGGATTCTTTTACGACTCCCGCAAAGACCAAATTTGGAGGTGTACCAATGAGGGTAGCCATACCTCCTATGGAGGCAGAATAGGCGATGGCTAACATCAACGCTTTTCCAAAAATTGCATTTTCGTCCTCTTCTGTTTCTGGATGATCTTTCAATTGAGCAATAATTGCCATTCCAATTGGTAGCATCATTACGGAGGTTGCTGTATTTGAAATCCACATGGACATAAAAGCGGTTGCCATCATAAACCCCAGTATGATTTTGGAAATATCTGTACCGATAATTTTGATAATATTTAATGAAATTCTTTTGTGTAAATTCCACTTCTCAATAGCAATCGCTAATATAAACCCGCCCATATAAAGAAAAATGTACTTATGACCATAGGAGGCAGTCGTAAGTTTTAGATCTAATGCTCCGGATAATGGAAATAAAATAATAGGGAGTAAAGCGGTTATGCTAATATTAACTACCTCAAAAACCCACCACACTGCTATCCAAAGTGTACATGCTAATACGGCATTAGCTTGTATTGATAACCCTTTTGGATGAAAAAAGAATAAAACTATCAGAAATAATATTGGCCCTAATAGACCTGGTAAAATTTTGGATTTTATATTCATTTCAAAAATTGATCAATTATAAAAAGTATGGGTATCGAAATTGGTATGCCTACCGCCGGCATTAGGATTGATAAATCAGGGTTTAATTTTTTTTCTGCCGTAAGAATCGACATGGCATTCATTGATCCAATGGCTGCTCCTAGAATACAAATTTTACCAAGAACATTTTGGATATCGAAATATTGCCATAATAAAAAATAAATAATTAGTGGAGCCAAAATTAGTTTGCAAAATTGCCCTAATAATAAGTATCGGATCATTTTTTTTGGGATGTTGAATTCAAGTTGCATCCCAATACTGATTAGTGCAATTATTGAAAATGGACTCGTTAATTTTGATAATAATTTATCTATCATAGGAGAATAAATAACATCGAAAATATTAAACAGCACTCCCAATATAAAGGCAATAAATGGAATGAATCGAAGTATTTTTTTTAAGATATCTAAAAAATTAAGACGATCTTCAGAATAATAGAATAAGGTAGAAATTCCCAAAGTATTAAAAACTAATATGGTTCCACCAAGACTCATTAGTATCCCATAAGCCAATCCGATTTCTCCATATAGTAATTCGAAAATTGGAAAACCTACGAATGAAGTACTTCCAATACCTGCCGTTAAAATCAAAGATGCCTTGGTCTCTCTTTCTATCTTAACTAATGGACCAATGATTTGAAAAAAAATAAAATTTACAATAAATATAATAAACGGACAAAGTGTAAGCCATATTAAACTTGGTTCAAATTCAATTTTTGGTACTTGATAAATAGCGATTAATGGAATAAAAAAATAGATAATTAACCTATTCAATACACTACTACTTTCCCTATTGAAGAATGGCGTTTTTTTCAATAGGTAACCAGCAAAAATACATGCAATAATTAATAGTATATTTTCCATAAAAAAATTAAAAGGAGACTATTAAAAGTCTCCTTTTTTATAATATTCACTGTTGAAAAAATGCTATTTAATAAATCAAACCAACCAGAAGTTAAATAAAAGGAATAAAAAGAAACAGTGAAATCACTAAAAATTCATAGATGCAGACATATACACATAACGTCCGTTAAACCCAAATTGATTGGAGTTTCTGGAGTATGGAATTTGACCTGATGCATAAGAACTGGCGGAACCAGCGAATCCATTCCTAGTCGTGTTATACTTATCAGGATAAACATCAAAAATATTATTCGATCCAACTGACAAAGTAAAAGTTTCTGTGAATTCGTAGGATAAGGACAAGTCAGTGACCATCTTGGCTGCAAAGGTTTGCACACATCTAGAACCATCGTCATTACAGGTAACATTAGAATCTTCACCCGAAAGCCCTCTACTAAATGCACTTACTTCACCGAATCTTGTTACTCTAGCAGTAAGGCCTATTTTGTCTTTTTTATAAATCAAACTTAATAGAATCTTCTGCCTTGGAACGGCTACTTCAATCAATTCGGTTGCGGTAGTCCCCAATAGTTTTAGTCCGAGCGCATCATCTGCCGCTCCAGCTAAAAGTTCCTCAGGAGTATCTTTCTGTCCTGTTACTTCAGTCTTATTAAAAGTAGCAGCCAAGCTTAAATTCAAACTATGACCAATTCCAAATGCTTTTTTATAAGCAGCTACTAGATCAATACCTTGTGTTTTTGTATCCGCGTGGTTGGTGAAAAATCGAATTTCTCTAGAGTCCGGAAATAGGGCAGCCACAGCAGGATAAGTACCTGTGGCAATTCGTTCTGTAATAACAATTCGTTCGTCAATAGTAATCTGGTAGGCATCTAAGGTAACTAATAGGGCACCACTCATTAGTTTTGCTGTTAGACCTAAATTGAAATTATTTGAAATCTCAGCCTTAGGATCTTCTATCCCTAATTCAGCTAATCTACTGTCATCGGAAGGCACCTGTCTTGTAATAATGACTTGACCATTTTGAACAGTAGAAGTGTTATTAATCGTGCCTAATTGTGAAACGGAAGGTGCTCTAAATCCTCTATTATAGGATCCTCTGATAGAAAAATTCTCTGTTAATTTATAACGGGTCGCAAGTTTACCCGAAACATTAGAACCGAAATCACTATAGTTTTCAAATCGTGCTGCAATAGCTACTAGAAAAGCGTCAGTAATATCTGCTTCTACATCTGCATATATTCCGAAATTTGAACGATCAAGATCGTTCGCATCTGCTATCCCTGGTCTAGCACTTGACCCAACATCCTTTCCATCTGCTGCTAATGGTCCTGCTATAAAAGATTCAAGACTACCAATAGTTTGGAAATAGCGATCATTTCTAAATTGCGCTCCAAAAGCCAAGTTTAAGCCGGCAAGACTACCAACTTCTCCTAAATTTTTATTGACATCTAAATTGAAAATATCTTGTTCAAAATTATAGGTACCTACGTGAAAAAAAGTAGGAGTTGCAGACCCTAATGAAGGATTCGTTGTATTGAAAATGTCAAGATCTAGTTGGTTAACTCCTTTTGAATAAGATAAATCAAAATTCCAACTATTAGCTAGTTGTCGTTTGAAACCGGCAACATAAGAGTAATCAGTTCCTGTACCTGGTGAAATAGGAACATAACCATCTGGAAAAACAGTAAGTACTGCTCTTGAAAATCTTCCTGGATTTCTAAAAAATCCAAATGCCGTAATATCCTTTTCTGAGTATCCTCCAAATGCATATACACTTAATCCTTTCGCCCCAATTGGATACGCTGCATTGACGAAAAATTGTTTGGTTTCATTTTCATTAGAACCAAAATTACCAACCACGAATTGTTCTTGTGGATAGATCCCTCTTTCACCTTGTGGATCTTCCGTATTATATGGATAATCCTCTGTTGGACCAGTGAATACACCGTTGCTGTCCAAAGGGGCAGAAGGGTAAATGGTTCCTGAGTAATAATCTGAACGATTGGTCCCATTAAACCTAAAATGTTCCAAGGTAAAATTGAAAAAACTACCTTCTTTTCCTAAATTAAAACCATAATTTAGAGAATTTTTAACCGTAAATCCATCTCTAAATTTTCGTTCTTCACCATTCAGCTTAGAAGCTTCGTCATCTGGAGAAGAAAAATGTTGGCCAAAGGAAGTTGTGAAAGTTCCTCCATCATTTTGGTCATTTAATCCTAAATTGATGATTCCAGCGATTGCATCCGAACCATACTGTGCTGCTGCTCCATCTCTTAATACTTCGATTCTTTTTATCGCTCCGGATGGAATACTATTTAAATCTGTCACTACATTTCCTAGCCCTGGTGCAACATTTAAGTTTAGGGTAGAAAATTGATGTCTTCGTTTACCGTTTACCAAAACAAGGGATTGATCTGGTCCCAAACCTCTTAAGGAAGCTGGATCGGCATAATTTGTAGTTCCGTTTACACCGTACTTGGCTGAGTTAAAAGAAGGAGAGGAGAATTGAACTTGTTGTCCAAGGTCCGTCTGTCCAGTTGCTTTTAACTCTTTTGAATTAATTACATCTACCGGGACAGCTCTTTCTACATCTGTTCGTGGTTTTCCTCTAGAACCAACAACGGTTACCTCTCCTAAGTCTACTCCAGAGGATAATTTGATTTCATACTCTGTTCTGGAATCGACTACTATTTCTTGTGAATCATAACCCGTGTAAGAAATTACAAGAACATCCCCTTCGTTGGCATTCATACTAAAAGCACCATTAAAATCGGTAGTTGTTCCCGTTGAAGTTCCTTTTATTAAGACCGAGGCTCCAATTAAAGCTTCATTGTCAGCAGCATCGTAAATAAACCCAGAAATAGATTTGACCAAGGTTGATTCATTATGAGCCCAACCTAGTGAATTTGCAAAAAGTAAAAAGCTAAATAGTAAAAAATATTTGTTCATACTTGTTTAATTTTGTTTATCATTAATTTAAATGATAAAATATTTAGTTAGGATAAAGATTAATACAATGCAAACTTAAATTTTATTACCGTAGTTTTATAAAATATTATTCTGTATCATGAATATTTTACAAGATTTTATATTGTTTTACATCTTTTTACACCGTATATTAGTAGATTATGTCAACATTTCAAGAAGATTTTAAAAGAGAATTAGAGGAAACTTTTGGAGAATGGGATAAGAATGGAGCACGTTTTGGGAGTTATTCTTATGGAGATATTGCGGATAAATTATGTATGAGTGGAAGTCAATTTTCAAAATTGCTCTATGGATCTGCAACCAATGGAATGTATGAGCGCTCCATTAAGAATATTCAACAATTACAATCATTTGAAAATTTAAAGTTAGATAATAATAGATTAATTGAAGAGCTTGATACGATCAAAAAGAGAAATATAGATATAGGAAAAACTCATTCCATTAAATATACCTATGTAATTCTAATTAGTCTACTTTGTCTTATTCTTGGGTATGCTCTGAAGATGTTACTAACCAAAGACATAAAAGAAAAATTAGAAGATTCATCTAATTCCACTCATGCCTTAGCATCTTATTTTGATCGAGAATTTACGGACGAACATGTTTCTCCTTTTTTAAGTATCGATGATGCGCAAAATTACTGTCCTGGAAGTGCTTTTGAAGGTATTTGGAATTTAGAAAAACCATATGTCATTCCGATTCCGCTTAA
Organism: uncultured Saprospiraceae bacterium; assembly: GCA_964645475.1. Classification (GTDB taxonomy): domain Bacteria; phylum Bacteroidota; class Bacteroidia; order Chitinophagales; family Saprospiraceae; genus JALZUU01. The sequence continues at coordinate 20,053 of CAZYAC010000010.1, forward strand.
AAAACCAGGATTGTATTATTTTGCCAAAGGGTCCGATGTGAGAATGAAGTGTCTTAAAAATGTTGAATTGGACCAAAAGGGAAAAGTCTTATTAGGGTTTGAAAATATGATTCATGAACTTTGGATTGACACCAAAAGAGAACCGCTTACACCGAAATATTTTAATGTAACGGCTAAAAATTATACAAAAGAATTTTACAATATAGACTTTGAAAATGATGCCTCTTTTAAAAAAATAGCTACTATCCGGTCATTCTTTTTTAATACTTTTGAAATAAAGCAAGACAAAATTATTCGGAAAGGAGAACCTTCAGGTCGCTTTGCTGAAAAAATTGATCATGATTTAGTAAAACAGTATGAAATTGATATTAAGTATGTTTTACAGGAGGTCATTGGAAATATGATAAAAACGAAGTGTGAAAAAGCCATCAATAATTATTGTAACCCAAATACCTTAGTGGAAAATGAAAGTACCATAAAATTCGACTGTGACTTTACAATAAATAACGAAAATTTAGGCCTTGGCGGAAGTTATCCTTATTCCAAATCATATAAACTTATAAAGCAAAATTACTCAGACAATTTATTGTGTAAATGCAAATAAGTAATTGCATGGCAAATTATACTAACGACTAAAGTGATAACAATCAGTTATAATAAAAAAACTCCTTAAAGTGCCTATTCCGCAAGTCATCCATAAACTCCATTTACGCCGTAAGATTGGTGGACATCCCATCAAAATTACGATTGAGTGTACCGTGGTGGGAGAGCTTCTCGAAGTTAGTTCTCCTTTTTGGCTCTTACCGGAAAATGCCCGTCGACTTACCTACGGGCCTCAAGCTGTTGAAATAGGGGCAATACTCAAAGGACTTATTCTAAATTATCGGTTCTTACTTCCCTTATTAGCCGTTCCTGAACCAGTTCTTCCTGGTAATATTAAAAAAGCCGATCGAACAGTTGCGAAAGAACTACGTCAGATGCAAAAGGCGTTTTCTTATGAACAGATTAGAAAACTTCGATCAGAAATGAAGGATGAGTGGAGTAAACAACTTATCTATCGAGCACACCATCAAGCAGGTATTGATTTTCGGCGGAAGCTGGAATTAATTTACGAAGTGGCACTGTTGCAAAAAATGAATGTCTACGAATTGGTTAGGGAACTTCGTGCTCATGACGACACACTTTTTATCTTTCCACTAATTAATGGCTTATCTCGAAAAAATACCACTTTTAGATCTTTTGCCATCCGATGGCTTCAGGATAATGTAACTTCAGAGATGGATACTCAACTCATAACCGCACTCAAAAGTCCGGACGAATGGGTGAAGACTAGTGTAATTGATTTGTTGGAAAAGTTGAATTCTAAGAAAGCCAAGAAGGAGATTTCGAGACTATTACTAGATGATCCATCGATAAAAGTGAGAAGTCGGGCAGCCTTCTTTCTAGGTAATTTATCAAATCCAAATAGTGTTGATGATTTAATAAAAGCATTAGAAGACGAAAGTTGGTTGGTTCGACAAAACACACTTGAAGCTTTAGGGAAATTGGGGACAAAAACTGCGTTGCCTATTCTATTGGAAAAACTTACGGATGCCAATAACTCTGATACTGCAGATATAATTACCGCATTGGGTTACCACCGATTTTCAGGTGTTGCAGAACAACTCCTTCCTTTTTTAAAAATCAATGAATTTAAATTTCTAACTATTTCGGCCTTAGGGAAATTGGGTGATCCAATTGCCATAAAACCAATCCGAGCAATTAGTAGAAAACTGACTCCTACCACCCGAAAGCGAAGCGTTGAAAATGTGCTAGCTAAATTGGAAAAAAGTCAATAACCATATTTTTATATCTGATCTGCTACCTCAGTAACGTTACATCACCTGCGTATTCTTTAGTTTGATTGTCCGCAAATAAGATTTCTGTATAGTAAACAAATACCGCAGGGTTCATGGCTTGACCTCTAAAGACACCATTCCATCCTGTTTTATTATCAAAAGGTGAAATATTGCTTCTTTCGTAAACTAACTCTCCCCAACGATCGTAAACACGCAAGATTAGAATTTCTCGGACTCCTACACCTGAGTAAACTTGAAAAATATCATTGATCCCATTACCATCTGGTGAGAAGGCGTTTGGAATATAAATATTACGATCCTTGTCAACACTGACTATCACTTCGTCTTCAATAATACAACCAGAGATTGTATCCATTACAGATAAAATATATGGAGTAGTTTGAGTGGGATCAACTGCCGAATCCAAACATGAATTACATTCCAAACTATCTGCGGGTAACCAATTATAAATTTGATTTGTAAGTGGGAAAATCTGTCCTTGTAATTCTGTTTCTTCTCCAAGTTTAATTCGTTGATCAGGTCCAGCATCTACCGTCACGAAAGGTGGTTCATATATACTTACTAATTCTCCTTGCTCACAACCATTGGCATCTTGTACAACCACTTGATAATTACCTCCATTAAGGTTGTCTAATATAGTATTTGCTTGAAATTCATTCCCTTCAAATGAAACCTGAAACGGTCCTGTTCCTCCGAGAATTTCACTTACCTGAACGACTCCGTTTTGATCACCTGCACAGGTAACGTCTACCACTTCGGTACTAATTTCTAACATTTCGGGTTCAGTAATAACAAGGGTAGATTCATATACACAGCCTTCTTGATCGGTTACCGTCAGGCTATAATTTCCTTCACAAAGATCGATTTGATTCGGGTCTGTACTACCAGATCCCCAAGTTAAGTTAAATGGGGCAGCTTCTCCTGAAAGAACAACCGTTGCTTCACCATCACAGAGGTCAAAACAACTAATATTTGTCTGGTCAAAACTTTGATCAAATTCCGTATAATGCACACTAAGGGTGTCACTAAAAGTACAACCATTATTTTCTAGTGTAACAATATAATCACCCGTTTGTCCGACTGTAATTTGAGAAGTATTGTCCCCCGTATTCCATGAATAATTTACTGGAACACCCGATAAATTGGGTGCGGTTATGGTCCGAGTATCCCCTTGACAAAGCGTATCAGGGATACCTAATTCTGTTTGAGGGGTTATACCAAAATTAATTTCTACTGTATCACGAGCATTGCAACCCTCTGCATTTTCTACGTAAACATCATAGGTTCCTGCGGCGGAAATTTGACGGACGGGATTTGTACTTCCATCATCCCAAAAATATCTGACCAAGTCAGATCTAGTCGCATCGAGTGGGGAAGAAATTACATCACAATAGGAAAAATCCTGACCTAAAGAATATTCGAGTTCGGGCTCAAAGCTAACAATAAATGAGTCTCGGCTGGTACATCCGCTGATGCTGATATCTACCCAAAAAACACCTTCTTGGTTGATTGTACGGGTTGCATTAATAACACCATCATTCCACAAATAATTGGCGTTGGTCGTCGTGGCATTTACAAAAACTCCATCATTGGCTCCACAAACAACTGTATCAATTACAGAGCTAGAATTGTCTAATACATTGATTTGCATATAAAAAGTATCCTGTTCATTACAGGTACCCGTATTAGAAGCAACAAACCGTACTTCGTAAGTACCAGCTTCGACAAAAGTAGTGCTTGGGTTTTCGTCATTACTAGTGATTCCATTTCCAAAATCCCATTCGAAGACGGTCCCGTTTTTACCAGTATAGTCAAAGTTTACGTTAAAGGGGGCACATCCACTAGAGGCTGGTTCCACAGCTGCAAAGGCAGTCACAGTCGGGACATCAAAGTCAATTTTAAAAACCCCTACATCACAACGTTCTTCTTGATTAGTAGCCCAAGCGTTATTATTCGTTCTCATAATAAAACCAGTACAAGAACATACACCTTGGTAGACGACTCCACTTTTGTCAAATCGACTCGTACCACCATCTACATGATTGGCATTGCCGTAATAAGTCGCAAAGGACAATGCCGTAGCATCCGGTTCTAAAACTCCAAGATAAAAACTAGCTCCTTCATTCCAAATGGCATCATTAGTTAGTGGTAAATTAGAAGAGGCGTCATAACCTGAAAAATAAATATTATCGCATTTATCCACCATAAAAGCCACCGGTACAAAATCCACTTGTGTACCAAATTGACTATCACTATTTATACTATTAGGACCCAGACCAATTACCGTAGAATAAATCAAATTACTTAGGTCCGAACCAAAAGAACTGATAAATTGCTTACTGCCAGCTTGAGAAGAAAAAACGCCTGGTGTAATTGGCATAAATCCGGTAGACACACCGTAAATGTGCACGTCTCCTTCCAGATCTAAATCCATAAAATAGCTATTATCATCTTGACTAGTTCCTAAAAAAGTTCCGTTTATAATGTTTGTTCCATCGGCGGATAATCGAACTACATAACTATCTGAAGCACCTCCAGCGAAAGTGGACTGAAAACCACCATTGGGAATTGGAAAATTAGATCCAGCAGCAGTACCAGTTACATAGACCGTATTATTTTCATCCACTCGTAATCCCATTGCGGTATCTGCACCATTTTCTCCAAGGTAGGTACTCCAATAAAAACTGGATAAATCGTTATTCAACTTAAAAACTACCCCATCTTGCGCAGGAGAAAGAAAAGGAGGATTCGTTCCAATGGTATTAAAAGTTCTATCATGGGCACCAGGAGTGGTGGGGAAGTTACTAGAGGTTGAATTACTGGCAATATAAACGTTTCGTTCTCGATCAAGCATGATCTCTCCACGAAAATCGTCCCCATAAGATGAGTTAATTTTACAAAAATTAATACCATCATCCATTCCACCTCCAACGTACGTTGATCCTACAAGACTACCTCCATCAGCTGTCAAAATAGAAATTACGATGTCAATCCCTCCTCCTCTGTTGGGTTGAACTGCATTGGAGGTTGTTGGATAATCGTTAGAATCTGAGGTTCCGTATATATAAAGTTGTCCATCAAAATCAGTGATTAAACTATGAGGTAAATCCTTACCGTTCCCACCGATATAGGAGGCGTAAACTACTTGAGAACCAGTTGTATTATATTTTGTAACTGCGATGTCGGCCATACCACCTCCGAAATTTGTTTGGAAGGCTCCAACGTTTGTTGGATAACCTGATCCGAAACTTTGAGCACCTACGTAAATATTTCCAGAGAAGTCATAGGTGGCAGAATGTCCAAAATTATCATTATTAGTTGTCCTTGAAAGGGTAGCGGCGACTACCGTAGGATCAATAACCAATTCATATCGTTTGTTATAACCATCTGGAAATACAAAAGTAACCGTACTGCCTTCTAATTGATAGGCACAGTTTACCGTGACTTTTTTACCATTAATTTCTTGATAAGCATAAGGTTTGTGTTCTACAATTTTATCTACCGAAGTGTGAATAACCAGATCTTCCTTTTTTATCTCTAATCGATCCGCACCGATATAATTTAAGGCAATGTTGTCAGTGGAGGCTCCAGGTTCAACGACAAAGTCATATTTAAAATAACCATCAACATCATAGGCGTCTAGGTGTACACCTTGGTAAAGATTTTCGTATCGAACTTGATCAAATATTGGCACCTTAGAAGCCCACTTAGAAGGATCATTCCCTAAAAGGTAGTTATTATATTCTATTCTTCGATTGGTAGGTTTTAAACTAGCTTGGTTGGCGTTTAAAAATTTCACATGGTAGGCGTGAGCCCGTACGGAATGGATTTTGTCGCGATCTCTCTTACTGTGATCGAATAATACTTCTGCATCCTTATCATTATGGAATAAATAAGTAAATCCTCCTTTTTCCAAAAATAGAACATTTAGACCACCCAAAGAAGCACGATACTGAACTGGAGACTCCCACTGGCCATTGTTTTTTATGAAACTGAGATCATTGTCATGATCGTGATCGTGGTTATGATCATGTTGGTGTGCATGATCATGATCTTTTTGTATAATTCCAGGCAGCGATGTTGTCAATTCAGACGTTTGAGCAAAAAGAGTTGATACAAACAGGCTAGTGCTCAGCAAGAAAATCAAAATTTTAATTGAACATAGTCTCATAGATTATTTTTTGTTAGGGGATTGTTTAATCAGTTACGCAACCCTAAGCGTATAAGGTCAGAAAACTTTTTTGGGTACAAAAAACTAGGCATTAGTCAACTAATGCGATATTTTCATGCTCGTGTTTGTAATAAGTTTAACGCAAATTAATGCGTGAAGTTGTGTAAACTAGCAGACAAGCCGCCACCAAAAGGGTCAATAATCCGACTAATTTGAACCTATTTTATTAGAAAAAAGGGAATCGACCAATTTTAGTTTTGATTTATGCAGGAATACCCATTAAATATCACAAAATTCTGTCAATTAATCAAGTCCTAGATCCCAGCTTTCTTATTTAATATTTCAATTTGTCTTAATAATATCTAAAACCGCCCTTTTACCTGATTCCAGGCCTTCAAAAAGGGTTTTTCGTATACATTTTTCCAGCCTTTTTCAGGGTTTATTTTTACATAAGTCAATAATTCTAATTGCTTGGGTGATAGAAAGGCCTTGGGATCGCCTCCTAGTCCAACGGCGGTATTGACCCGCGTGGCTTGATTCGGTAGCATTGGTATAAGTCTATATGGACTATGGAGCAGGTAATATTTTGGTTGGCTATCTGCCCTAAACTGCTGCGCTTTTTTAATTTTTCCAGAACTAACGAATGATTCTGCTGCCTTTTTTTGATCGCTTGAATGGGTGAAAATTCTGTCAAAAGCTTTTTCTTCGTTGGCTATCGTAACCAATTTCTCATAACTAATTATTTCTGGATTGTAGGTGACGGAAACCACTTCACTACCTCCCATAAATCCAGGCTCAGAATCTACCACCCCTGGAATTTTTCCTAATTTTGCTTCTCCACTCCAAAAGCAATACATACCAAAGGTTGCTTTTTGGGTAAATTGATTTCCGGCAGATAGATGTTCATTTAATAATCCTAAATATTTTGGGATAGGGCGTTTGGCTTTTTCTAAGGCAGCTACCATTCCTTTTACCAAACTTTTTTGATCATATTTTCCGTTAATTCGGGGAGTTAGTGCATTCCGGTCCGTATCTATGATTCGAACCACCGGATTATTCCAACTGGGCTCTCCAAAAGATTCCAATATTTTTTTATCCTTTCCACCTTTATTGTTATGAATCGCTAACGGAACAAAAGATTCTTCGATTGCTTCTACGATTAATGGATGGCTTAAGACATCATTTCCATAACCTCGACAAGTACTACAACCTGGTACTTCTTGAAATAAAATCAATATTGGTTTATTGGTTTTATTCGAATTGGCAATGGCTTGATCATAATCACGGAGCCATTTTACGTCACCAAGTTCTTCAGGTTGTGGAATTATGAATGCTTCATTTTTAAAAGCACTTAATAGAAAAACGGCCATGAGAATCAGTGCGGTTTTTAAGAGGATATTTTTCATAATAATTTACTTTTGAATGTTAGAGACTAAAATATGGTTATCATTTATTTATTGAAATCCTAAACGCCAAATAATTAAAATTAGTTATTCAATTTCTTGAAATAAAACCAATTTGTCGTGGTCTTGACCGTGTACGGTTTTGAATTGAACAAAAAAAAATCTAGAAATTAAAGTAAATTTTATTTCGATTAATCCATAAAATTTACTAGACTTGTTTTCCACTTAATCATCAACTTTCAAAAAACCATATTATGAAAATTAACCTTGGCCAAGGGATATTCACCTTAAAGAAGAGTCCAAAACTTATCGGCGTTAAGCTTCGACCTAACGCAAAAAAATTACCTACAGAAATTCAAAAGGGAAAACTATTTGCTCGAGGATTGGGTGGTTTTGTTATCTATAAACCAATTTTAGGCAAAAGAAAAATTGATTCCATATTGGAAAAGGTTCGTAAATCGCGAAATGTGGTTTTGGGCACCCACGTTTATTATATCCAAGGTAGTAAAACGCCGGTAGTTCCTACCGGAAAAATATTGGTCGTTTTTTCCAGTCAAACCAAACTTAAGGACCGTAAAAAAATACTAGCTGCACTTCGTCTGAAAGTAAATCGTCGATTTTTAAAGAATAAATATGTAGTGGAGGTAACCAAGAAATCTCCTAATCCCCTTCGTTGCTGTACAAAATTAGCAGACAAAGAGGAGGTAGTCAGTGCCATGCCCGATTGGGATGCACCACAGACATTACATGAAGATATTTTGCCAGGAGATGACCTGTTACCTTACCAATGGCATCTTCGAAATCAAGGTGCAGCACCCGGAGAACCCGCTTCAAAAATACACCGAGATGCTGATTTAAAAATTATGGATGCCTGGAATCGCTTGGGTAATAAAGGATCGGATCAAATAACTGTTGCCGTGATCGATCAAAGTTTTCAAGTAGATCATCCGTCTTATAAAGATCGAGTGGTAGCCACCCATTCTATTTATATGGATGCTTTTAGACAAAGTGGAACCGGACATGGAACTTCTTGTGCTAGTCTTATATCTGCCAGCGATAATGGGAAAGGGATTACTGGAGTTGCGCCTGGTTGTAAATTGATTCTGATCGAAGGCTCTACCTTTAGTTGGGATTTATTAGAACGTATTTTTGAATTCTGTAAAAGAAAAAAAGTTGATGTAATTAGTTGTAGCTGGGGTTCCGTTAAACCCCACGATGCACTAAGCCCCATGCATCAAGAGGTAATTCGAAATATTATGCGTACTGGAAGAAATGGTCTAGGTATTCCAATCCTTTTTTCAACGGGGAATGATAATGAAGAACGGATTAATCATTTTGCCAAATTGCGGGGGGTAATTGCAGTTGCAGGAAGTTCGAGTGCTGATGAACATTTTGATGATTCTAATCGGGGTCCAGAAGTAACCATCGCTGCTCCGGCTGGTAATTTTCCTATTCTAACAGCTAGAGCCAATTTTAAAACCGGAATTGAAACAAACTTCTTTCGGGATGGGAAACTACGTGGACCTGTAGGAGAGTATCAACATTTTGAAGGGACGTCGGCGTCTTGCCCGCTGGTAGCTGGCGTCTGTGCGCTGATGTTATCTGCCAATCCAAATTTAAGCGCCAATGAAGTAAGAGACATTTTAAGTTTGACGGCAGATAAAATTGGAAGCCCAACGGAATATGTGGAAGGTCATTCCTTACGCTTTGGTTATGGACGAGTCAATGCTGATCGAGCTGTGGCAGAGGCCTTGCGTCGGGCAGATGGTGGAACGTTAATCGAACCAGAAACGGTAGGAGAAGGTAATGGACTTTTTCAGTTTGATGTTAAACCACAATCTAAAAAAGGCTTCGGTGTCCAAATGGGTGTCTATGCTGAATATGGTAATGTTTTAATCCAAACAAATAGATTACGAAAAAAGTACAAGCATAACACCGTGGTAAACATAAATGAATTAAATGGCAAAACTGTTTATAAATTAATTCTTGGGCCATTTTCTTCAAAAAATGCCGCCAAAAACATGTTAAAATCCGTAAAATCTGAAGGAGATAATGGTTTTATCGTAAATTTGGGGCTAAATTTGTAATAGTAGTTTTAGAAGTTGTTTAAAAATAGATAGATGATCTATTTGCAAGTCATTGATTCTCAATACTTCAGCTAATTTTGGTTTCCGTAGCTTTGGCTACGCAAAAAAAATTGAGCTTCGTCTTGAAAACCAAGCACTTACAATTAATTTCAACCTCCATTTTTGAACAACTTCATAGTCTGAAGAAACCTTTACGTAACCCTTCAATAATTCAGACTTTTCACTTCCCTTAAAACTTTAGTACGATTCGTACTAAAAATGACTTGAAATTTCTAGTTGTAGAGATTTCAATATCAAAGTTATTTCCCCAAAACTGCAAAAGTTTCACATTATTTACACCAATTTAAATACTATCATAGAAATACAACATGAAAAAAATTATCACTACACTCACATTAATGCTGGCTGTGCTATGCGCTATTCCGATGTTGCAAGCTTCCATTAGTCCAATAGAAGCAACAAGTTCAGAAGGTACCACTTATGAAGTTTATGATGTTACCACAAAAAAATGGTCTGAGCTAAAATTGGATCGTAATCCAGAAGCAAATGGAGGAGACGAGAATTTCTGGAATATTGTTTACAGTCAAATTGTCTATCCTGACCGTGCGCAAAGAGCCAAATTAGAAGGCGATGTAGTTTTGAAGATGACGATTAGCGAAAAAGGTCAACTGGTAGAATTGAAGGTTATCCAAGAAGTAGGTGGAGGTTGTGAAGAAGAAGCTTTTAATGCCATCAAATTAGCTTCGACCAATCGTTTTATTCCCGCTATGTTAGATGGAAAGCCGGTGAAAGTGAGGTATGATGTGCGTATTAATTTTTCAATGCAGTAGGAATTATGTTGAGGTGTTGAATTGATTTATTCGGTCAATACTTGAATTGTTATCCTAGTTGAGAAAAGAGTGAAAGATGATGGAATTTTCCGTTTCTTTCACTCTTTTTTTGGTAAA
>CAZYAC010000011.1:0-30467 GCA_964645475.1 uncultured Saprospiraceae bacterium
TGATCCTATTGATTATAAAACTTATGACAGATAAACAAATATATCGTGTATTTTGTCAAACAACAAAGACATTACCTGTTTTTTTCTATGATTGGTGGCTCGATATAGTTTGTGGCCAAGACTCGTGGGATGTAGCCATTTACAAAGACAAATTGGGGAAAATTAGAGCTGTTTGGCCATATTACAAAGAAACCTTATTCAATCTTAATATCTCGCGACACCCACAATTAACCCCTTTCTTAGGCATTTATATTGATTATCCTGTGCATTTAAAAACACCGAATAGTCGCTATAGTTTTGATCAAAAAGCTATCTATGGTTTGGAAAACCAAATGGCAAAATTTTCGTATTTCAGGCAAAATTTTATTCCAGAATTTAATAATTGGCAACCCTTATACTGGAAAAATTATTATCAAACTTCTTATTATACGCACCAGGTAGATTTGACACAAGATTTGACCACACTTTATCAAAATATTAGTCCAAAGAGAAGATGGGAAATTAGAAAAGCGGAGATAAACTACAAGGTAATAGAGTCAGATGATTTAGAAAAGCTTTACGAACTGAGTCATCAATCTTTCACTCGTAAAAATATCAAGACACCTTATGATTTTTCTATTTTAAAAAAATTGGATATAGAATTAAAAAAACGTGATTTAAGGAAAATTTATTTTTGTGTAGATAAAAACCAACAGGTATTAGCGGGAGCTTATATCATAAAAAGTAAAGATAAGGCTTATTATCTATTGAGCGGAATTAATCATATTTTAAATGCTTCTTATCCAATGTCTTTGTTATTTTGGCTTATGATAAAGGACCTAAAAAATCAAGTTTCAATTTTTGATTTTGAGGGATCTATGCCAAGTAAAATCGAATCAGTATTCCGAGAATTCGGAGGAGTCAAAAAGTCTATATATGTTGTTTCAAAAACCAGTAATAGATTAGTTGATATTGCTTATCTACTTTTGAAAGGGAGAAGGTTACTTTAGGTTATTTTCTTGCCACTTGGCATATAGCTCAGTTATTTCAAAAGGGCTATAAAAATGTTGGCAATATTGAGATTGATACATTTGATCAAGATATTTTTGAGAAGGTCTGAAGACTTTTTTAAAATCCTTATAAAGATCAGCATACCAGTAATTTTTGCTCACATTGGCGCTTAGAATACAAAAAGATTTTAGGTTAAGAAAATTCTTGATCACACCTTCCAACGAATTTAATTTTTCTAATTTTAAAATTAAGATTTCTACATTTTCCTTTTTAATGATCGTATATCCATTTTCCTGATCGAACGGATATTGGTATACATCAAGGTTTAAAACATAGTTAAATTCTTTCTCAAACCAAGTAAGTGGTCCTTCGTGATTTATTTGTTCTTCAAATCCTATATTGATAATCTCATTCAGTGAAGTTCGATTCCCTTTAAGGTTGCGGCTATCACGTGGACCTAATGTGTGATATAACAGTGTTTCTAACGTAAAAAAAGCCATCGATAGATTACGAGCCATTGGATCACGAGCCAAGGTAATGACCTTTATTTTACCATTAAAACGAGAAAAGTAATTTCGAGTAAACTGTTTGCGAATTTCACCTAAAAAATTAATATTATCATTTGCAAAAAAATTTTGTTGATCTCCGCTAAAATAATGCTTACTTGATACAGATAATCCAACTGATTCTAAACTATATGAGATCGTATTAGAACCCGCTTTTCCCATTGTGTATAGAAAAACATCTTTCTCAAATAAACCGGTAATATTATCATACTCTTGTCGAATTCTAGAAATCATATAAATTTACCAAGTATCGTGTCCGAATTTATTTAAGGTAGCTTTATATTTATCCCATTCGCCGATATCAGACCAGGCGCCTTCACTTACTGGAAAGACACCTACTCTTCCATCGCGTTTCATAATTTTATCAATTAAATCCGTGATATGAAAAAATTCATTTTTAGGAATTTCATTAATCAAGTGAGGCTCGAGAATATACATACCGGCGTTAATATAAAAAGTAAAAGTTGGTTTTTCCTTCATTGCTTTTACTAAACCACCTTCACCAGCCTCAATGGTTCCATAAGGAATATTAAAATTTTTAATAACTGAAACCAACGTTATTTCATTCTTATTGTCTTGGTGATATTTAAGAATATCGCGGTAATCTTGATCGATAATTATATCACAATTCGATACAAAGAAGGTAGTAGAAATTTTATCATTCAACAAGTGTAAGCTACCCGCAGTACCTAATGGTTTGTCTTCAATAAAATGACTAATATTTACGTCTAAATTATTTTTTTCATCAAAATAATTTCGGATCATATCCGCTTTATAATTAACAGAGAGGAAAAAATCTTGAGACCCTAATTCTTTAAATCTTTCGATAATTACTTCCAGTATCGTCTGATCTCCTAATGGGATAAGCGGCTTAGGAATAATATTGGTCAATGGTCGGAGTCGGGTACCAAGTCCTCCTGCCATTATTACTACAGGAATATTCTTTTTTTCTTTTTCTACTTGACGTTCCTCTTCAAACAATTCATCCCAAAAAAGGACATTAACTAGATTCCCATCATCATCTAATATGGGCATAAATTCTGTCCGATGCTGAATCATCATTTTTTTGATATCTGCATCTGACTGTTTTTGTTTGGCGACGGTAATTTCTTTTCTCAAAATTTGAGCCACAGGGATCGTAAAATCTTGATTTGTGATGAGCGCTCGTTGAATATCTCCCAAACTTAATAACCCAACAAATTTTTCATCGTTCAATACGATCAATAATTTACGATCTGCTTCATCCATAAATCTAATGGCATCCAAAAGATTAACAGATGGACTGATAGAAATTTGTTTTATTCGATATTGATTAATCATGAAAATCCTTTTTTGGAAGGTTTTTAAAAGCAGTAGTAGCCATATCACTTTCCGGAAAAAATATGGTAAAAAAGGTGATAAAGATGATCTTTAAATCTACCCAAAAAGATTGGTTTTCAGCATACCAAAGTTCTAAAGCTCCTTTATAAGGGGCAATCACTCTTTCGTAAAAAACTTTAGGGTCTTCTTTTAAGTTTTCATCAAAGTATTTTTCTTCATCGCGGAAAACAACCGATCCTATCCCCGTCACGCCTGGTTTGACATTATATACTTTTGCTTGTACTTCCGGCGGATAGGCATCAAAATCAGCTTGCATTAATGGCCTTGGTCCTACAATACTCATCGAGCCAAGCAATACATTAAACAACTGCGGCAATTCGTTGATCTTAGTCTTTCGCAGAAAACCACCCATGGGCGTAATACGGGGATCATTGCGCAAGGTAATACTACCACTCCCCATATTGGGGCTATTTAAAAGCATGGTGGCAAATTTATAAATATTGAAATATTTATTTTTAAACCCTAGTCTTTTTTGGTAATAAAAAATATGACCCTCTCCCGTTAACTTTAAGCCAATCATAATGGGTATCAGAAAAGGAGAAAGAATGATAACCGCAATAAATGACGATATAAAGTCAAAAAATCTTTTGATGTATTTATACACTTTCCTTACATTTTTTGGTCAAGAGACTTACCAGTCTCAATATGTTTAAAATCAGGTAGATATTCGTTTAGCAATGCTACTACCTTAGCCTTATTGATATTTGAGGAAACAAATAAATCTTCAAAATTTTTAAGCATTTCTAGAATCGCTGTCTTTGGCTGAATGTCACTATCCTTTACAATCCCTAAAGCCGTAAAAGTATTCATGTCCACGGTATCATTATTGGTAAAAAACTCCTCGAAAGATTTTTCTCCCGAAGTATCTGTTTTGAAAAAAGAGACAGGATACTTGGTATCTCCAGGTTGCCATTTTTTGGCTTTATCCCTAGCCTCATCATCAGACTGACAGTAATCAGGTTCGAGTCCAATACTCTTAAGAAAATCTTCTGCAATCGCAGAAAAAGTAAGCATCTGAGTGGCATCTAATTTTGGAAAAAAGATATCCGTAGTTTTTCCAAGCATACAGGCCAACATACAAAGCTGTCCGGACTCTTCTGGCGACACAAAGTATCTTTTTACATCAGAAGGAGCAGAGATCGGTTGTCGCTTCATCATCCGCTCAATAAACCCAAACAATAGACTTCCATTAGAAAAGGCTACGTTAGCAAATCGGGCGGTACTAATTTTTAGCTCATCCGTATATGCTAATAAAACTTTTTCCATGACCTTTTTACTCGCTCCCATTACGTTAACAGGATTGGCTGCTTTATCGGTGGAAACAGAAAAGAAGTTTTCGGGTGGATTTTCAAGCGCTAGATCTAAGAGTTGTTTGGTATTAAAAACATTATTGCGAATCATGGCCTCAATAGCAAGATGATCTTTTTCGCTCCGCACATGTTTGTGTGCAGCAAAACAAGCAACTGTATCGAAACGATTCTTCCGAAAGAACTTTTTAAATATGTCACTACCAAAATCAAAGGGGTAAGTAATATAAGTGGCTGGAATAAATTCATTGTAAGCACTACGCAAATCACGCGTAAGTTCCGTCAATCCATTTTCACTATAATCGACTACATACAATGCGCCCGGTTGAAAAGGGAGAATAGCTTTTATAAAAGAGGATCCAATGGTTCCAGCACCACCAATCACCAGAATACTTTTTCCGGCAATATTATCTCTAAGCTGTTGTTGGTTGGCTGCAATGTCTGTCAAAAACATACTTTCCGATCTACGGGTAATATGTTTTTTTATAAACTCGTTAACATTAAAATTTAACATACTAATTTACTTTTTGAAATACAGAAGAAATAGTTTCGCTTACCTTGTCAAGTTGAGCATCCGTAAGGTTGACGGAACTAGGAATACTCAAACATTCCTGGTGAATCACTCGGGAGTGATCTTGATGTCCATAATAAATGTTTTCGGTAAACATAGGTAATTGATTCATCGGAGTCCAGAAAGGGCGAGCGATAATACTAGCTTCTTTAAGGGCTTTTAGCATCTCCGCTTGCTGACTGGTTCGAATGGTGGTCAACCAGCAGTTTGGATCTATGTCAGCTGCTACTTTTTGAAATTGAATATCACCCACCTCCTTAAGATGTTCTCGGTAATATTGATCTATGTATTTTTTCTTTTTAATAAATCCAGGCAATTGTTCCATTTGAGCAACGCCCATTGCGGCCAGTACATTAACCAAGCGATAATTGAATCCAATTTCGTCGTGCCAATAGGTTTCTGGATCTACTTTAGCTTGTGTGGTCAGGTGCTTGGCCCGTTTGGCAATCGCTTCGTCATCAGTTACGATCACACCACCTCCACCAGTAGTAATAATTTTATTTCCATTAAAACTAAAAACGCCGATCTTACCAAATCCACCTGAATGCTTACCCTTATAATAAGATCCTAATGATTCGCTGGCATCTTCTACTATTTCAATATTCTTGGCAGCAACGATCTTCACAAAGCGCTCCATATCAAACATATTACCTAATACGTGTACAGGCATGATGGCACGAATTTCTTTCTTAGTAGTATTACTGACACAGTAACCATCTGAATTCATGGTACATTTATCATCTAAGAATTCTTCCAATAGATCAAGATCCATTTGCCACGATCCAGGATCGATGTCGATAAAGATAGGTTCTGCACCTGTATAGACTGCACTATTCGCGCTGGCTATAAAAGTAATATTGGGAATGATAACATGGTGTTCTCGATTAATACCTAAAAGGTGTAGTGCCATGTGCAAACCAGAAGTGCCATTAGAAGCAGCGATACCGTATTTTGCACCAGCAAATTCTGCGACCATGGATTCGAATTGGGTAACATAGCTACCGGCGGAGGACACCCAGCCAGTATCGAGGCAATGTTTGATGTATTTCCATTCATTACCTTCGAGATGTGGGATGGATAGAGGGATCATTTAGAAATATTTTATAATGTTATTCAATTAAACTCTAATGGATAATCAAGTTTAGATAAGGTATCTCCAATTAGTTTTTCAATTTTTTTTCTTTCTTCTGTGTTAAATTGTTTTTTATATTTTCCTATGCTTCTTGTTGAAACATTTTTAACTAAAGATTCTAAATCTATTTGGCTTGTATCTGCTTCTAAAAATTCTAAGAGTTGTTTAAAATGATTTTTGGGATCAGAAGTAATATCTTCATATTTAACCGTGAATATTCTATTTTTATCAATATCATTGAATCCTCTTAAAGAATGTTCTACAGATTCTTTCCATTGCAACGAGCTTATTTCTGCTAGACTATATTTTTTTAGTAATGTTTGAATATTAGGAATATTTACACCATAGAATGATAAACGTTTTTCGTTATTAAAGAATTTAGTTAAATGGTTTTTACCAAATTTAAAAACATAATAAGGTAAATCAGATAAAGGGACATATCTTACTTTTTTCAAGGTATAGATAAGGCCAGGTCTTTTAGTCCATTCTAATAGTCCAGAGGCAGTTGAATCTCTTCCATCTCTATAAATGAAAACAAATTTAGCATTAGGAAAAATCTCATTTATAAAAGGAACTTTGAGAGAATTGGCACATGATTTTTCTACAACATTATGAACTTTTAGACTTTTCGATATTTTACGAAATTCATTTTGAATAAAGCGCTTTACTTTTGGGGTAGCCATTTTTTTGGTAAATACATCATTTTCATGATTTTTATTTCCATGATACCAGATAGGATTGATTTCATCACAATCCCAGGTTCCAAAATTAGAAACTTGTGTAATTAAATCACGCAGCATATTTGTTCCTGATCTGGCAGCCCCAATGATAATTATTGGTTGAAAATCGTTGTTTCCCTTTTTTGAGTTCATTCTTTCTAGATTTGTTCTTTTTTCAACAGAGGTAAATCAATTAGTTCATTATAAAGATCAATAAATCTTTTTGAACCAAATTTCTTTGCAAAGATTGAAAACCTTTCTGTGAATATTTTTCCACGGCCTAATCCTTGGTGAATTTTAGTCTTTAATGGTATTTCAAAATCTAATTGATTGAGTTCGTCTCCATTAAATTCATAAGGATGACAGTAATAAACAAATTCATCTTTTTTTAAGATTTTTTTTGCAGCACTCGTAATAAAGATACTTGGTAATAATCTATGATATCCTCCACCTGCTATTGGGAATCTTTTCCCTGCTAATTCTAAGGATGCTATCGGAAATTCAATTAATTCTTTGTTATTCTCCAATTGAATTTTTATTGGATTTCTCGGAAAATTTTTGATTCCATATCTACTATTCTCGATAGGAAAAATAGAGGAATCATAGGTATAACCGTTTTTAGCAACAATATCTAGTGCCCATAAATTTTTTTTAATAATAGAGAAACAAGGTGCTCGATAGCCATAGATTTGTTCCCCAATAATATTTTCCAATAAGTCCTTAGCCGTTTTTATGTCGGTATCAAATTCTTCTGGAGTTTGTTTAAAAGCTTCGATATGACCATATCCATGACTTGCGACTTCATGGCCAGCATTGTAAATAGCTTTAACTACTTCGGGAAAATTTTTGGCAAATTTTCCTAAAACGAACATGGTCGTTTTAATTTCTAATTCATCAAATAACTCCAATAAATAGTAAGTATTTTTTTCAGCTATTTTTGTAATAGGTAAGTTTGGATCTATGGTTGATTGTGCCCAACCTTCAACATCAATACTTATTACAGGAGTTTTTAGTGTATTTTTCATGCTCTAAAAAAAATTTTTGCCTTCTTTTAAAAATGCAACAACGTCTTCTCTTTCTGGTCCAGAGTAATAAGACATCTCCTCATCTGGATTAGGAATTAGCTCATATTTTCCGGATTCAATTTTATTGACCGATTCGATGATCGCTTCCATACCAAGTCTTTTGGTGGTTTCAATTAATTTTTTTTGAGTCATTCCTTTTGGAATGTCAATTCTTTTTTGAACGATAATTGGACCACTATCAATCCCTTCATCTACAAAAAAGACGGTTACACCTGTTTCTTTTTCATTGTGTTTCAACACCCAAAAAGAAGGAAATCTTCCTCTGTATTTTGGTAGTAATGAACCATGTACATTTAAACATCCTTTAGGAGCTAAATCGATAATGGCCTTTTTGAATATTTGGTTTGCATCAATTGAAATAAGCAGATCTGGTTTATATGCTTTAATTAAATCTATTGATGACTTTGAATTTATACCTTTCTCTAATTTAATCGTTGGAATATTATGTTTACTTAAAACAGAATTGACTCTTTTTTTACTATTAAATTTATTGAGGGCATAAATCGTAGAGTAGTACGTAAAAAATTTAAATCCATAATTATTATAAGTATCCTTTGCATTTTCTAAGAAAGATTTTTTCTTTAAAAATGGTTTTATGGTCATTATCACACATCCAACAATTTCTGAGTGACCAGGAAGATTCTCAATGAGAAAATTCAAACTTTCAGCAATAAAAAAAGGAGCATTTTGAGTAAGAATTACAATGCGCATATGTTAATTGATAATTTTTTGAAAAATTTTGATATAAGAAGTAGTATTTTTATCTAGGGTGAAATTTTTATCATAATAGACTTTGCCATCCGTTCCCATTTTTTCTAGCGTCGTTCTGGGGGTATTAAATGCCATTAATAATTTATTTTTAAAGTCTTCCACATTATCCGGTTCGAAAATAAATCCTGCCTTAGAATCAGTTACTAATTGTTCTGCATCTCCTTTAATACCCAATAAAATAGGTTTTGAAGCGTGTAAATAACCAATTATTTTAGACGGAATCGTAATCCTAAAAAGCGGTTCGTCTTTAAGATGTACTAGCAATAAATCTGCACAAGATAAATACGCCCCTACTTCATCGCTACTAACTCTTGGTAAAAACTGTACATTCTTAATTTGTTTATCGTTGACATATTTAACCAAGTTGTTCTTTTCACTACCATCTCCAAGAATTGAAAATTCTAATTGTGGATATTCTGGGAATAGTTCATGGAAAGCATCTATAATGATGTATAATGATTGGAGTCCTCCAACGTTTCCGGCATATAAAACATGAAATTTATCTGATGAAAATTTATTTTTAATTGTTTCTTTTATCCCTGTTATGTCAATTGCTTTATCTCTACTCCAATGGTAGATAACATCTATTTTATCAGGTTTTACATTTCTACTAATTAATTTGTCCTTAAATCCGTTTGATAACACGGTAATATGAGTAGCCATTTTGTAGGTAAGTTTACACCATTGGCGAACAATACTTATCATAATTTTATTCTTCAACATTCCTGATGCTGTTAACGTATCCGGCCAGATATCATTGATATCATACACATAAGGAACTCTTCTAAAGAGTTTATAAATCATAGCTGGAATACCTACAGGCAATGCACCTTGATAGACAAAAACAATATCAGGTTTGGAGACTCTAGGTAAACCAAATAATGTTGCTGAAATGGCATAACTCAAATAATTTAAAATTCTAAATAAAGCTCTTCCGCTTTGATCAGGAAAAATAGGTACTCGAATGACATCAATTCCTTCTATTTGTTCGCGATGAAAAAATTTCTGTTTATATCCTTTATATATTTTTCCTTCAGGATAAGAGGGAAATCCTGTCAAAACTTGAACTTCATGCCCATTCTTTTTTAATTCCAAAGCGAAATCAAGACTTCGGGCTGTTGGTTCAGGATAAAATAATTGCTTAATAAATAATATCTTCATGGATTATTAGACGCTAGTTTTCTAGCCTATTTCTTTTGACCAAACCACTCTATTAATATAATCGGTATAGGATAAAATAATTCTCAAAACCTTATCCGATACATTAGGCATAGAGTAATCATAAACCGGTCTTAAGTTTCTTTCGCTCCCCCTCTTCTGACTTTCGAGAACCACCAATCCTTGGAGTACGCGTTCTACGTTTAGCCCAACCATCATTACAGATGCCTCTTCTATTGCTTCTGGTCGTTCGTGCGCTTCCCGTATATTTAAAGCTGGAAAATTTAAGATAGACGATTCTTCTGAAATGGTACCACTATCTGACAAGACTGCTTTAGCATCTTTTTGTAATTTCACATAATCAAAAAATCCTAATGGTTTTAGTAACTGCACATTTGGGTGAAATTTAACACCAAGTTGCTCTACTCTATTTCTAGTACGAGGGTGAGTAGAAACGATAATAGGCATGTCGTATCGTTCTGCAACAGTATTAAGAATGTTTACAATTTTAGTAAACTGATCATCTGGGTCAACATTTTCGGCTCGGTGTGAAGATACTACAAAGTACTTACCTGGTTGAAGTTCCAATTTATTGAGAACATCCGATGTTTCTATTTTTTCTTTGTAAAAATCAAGTACCTCAAACATCGGGCTTCCCGTTTTAATCACCCGTTCAGGAGATAGTCCTTCGCTCAGTAGATACTCTCTTGCGATACTACTGTAAGTCATATTGATATCACTTACATGATCGACTACTCTACGATTGATTTCTTCAGGAACTCTTAGATCAAAACAACGATTACCTGCTTCCATATGAAAAACAGGAATTTTCATTTTCTTGGCAGGGATAGCACATAGACAGCTATTGGTATCTCCCAATACTAAAAATGCATCCGGTGCTTCTAATTTTAAAATTGGTTCAATCGCACTAATGATATTACCAATTGTATTAATAGCTGATTTTCCAGCAGCGTTTAAAAAGTGATCTGGCTTTTTGACTTTCAGGTCTTGAAAGAAAATTTCATTAAGTTCATAGTCATAATTTTGTCCCGTATGGACTAAAACATGATCAATACTTTCTGATGCCTCAAGGGCTGCTAATACTCTTGAAAGGCGAATAATTTCTGGTCGAGTTCCGACAACAGAAACAATTTTAAATTTTTTATCTAGTTGCATTATTTAATCTTATCACACGTTTACAAAATAAGTATCTGGATCATCTTGGTTATAAGGTTCATTGATCCAGAAAAGGGCTATCATTTCTTCATCACCAATGTTAGTTATATTATGGGTGTAC
Source organism: uncultured Saprospiraceae bacterium (assembly GCA_964645475.1). Taxonomy (GTDB): domain Bacteria; phylum Bacteroidota; class Bacteroidia; order Chitinophagales; family Saprospiraceae; genus JALZUU01. The sequence goes on from CAZYAC010000011.1 coordinate 10,977, forward strand.
CAAATCGGCATATCAACATATGCAGGTTTTTCTCCGTCAATGATATAATCAATGACTTCATCCGAATCAATTTTCCGTAGAGAGATTTTAGCTTTTCCTTTGATTACTGCAAAGCGTTCTGCTTTTCGGGTATGAAAATGATTGCCTCGAGTAATTCCAGGTTTGGTTGTTGAAAATGAAAATTGCCCAGAAGTATTAGCTCTTACAATTTCAACAAAGGATCCGCGATTGTCGGTATGTTTGGTAAAAAGTCTTGGATAATGATCTGGCGAGATATAACATCGAAAAGTATTAAACAATGCTAAATCAAGTGATGTTCCAATATTTGGAAATTCTCCATTATCTATATACTCGGAAGCATATTTTTTCAATTTATTTAATAAACCAGAAACGGTTATCTCATGAAAATGAGGAATGATTACCCGTTCGTTTGCTTTATTTTTAATCAATTTAAAAATCTCCTCCACTAATTCATTCACATAAATTAAACGAACAGTCCCATCATTAATTATTGTAGGAGATTCTCCAACGGCTACTTGATGACAGAAGGTAGCAACCACAGAATTGTAGAATGGTTTTCCAAAAGGGCCGAAGACGTTTGGGATCACCATTCCTGTGGTGATAGCATTCGTTTTTTTAGCCCAATGCTCTAATAGTTCACGACCTTTCTTTTTAGACTGACCGTAAAGGTTATCTTTTGCTTCTTGAGTCGATGAGGAGATCAGAATATGTGGCGTAGCATTTGCAGCCTCGCAGGAAGCGATAAGTTTATTTACCAAATCAACATTCGTATCATAAATCACCTGAGGGTCCTCATGTCTATTCATGGCAGCCAGATGAACAATGGTGTCACACTGACTTACAAAACCTTGTAATTTTTCTTGTTCTTGAAAGAAATCTTTTTGAAAAGGAATGAGTTCAATCTCTTCTTTCAAGTTTAAAAAATTAAACAAGTGTCTTCCTATAAATCCATTTTGTCCTGTAATTCCAATTTTCATTTATTATTGTTATTATTTCCAGTTAAACCAATAATTTTGATCAAAGCGATAATCATCCAACTTAGATGCTTCCAGATCTGCATCAGAATAAATCATCAGAGAAGAATTGTTTTCTAACATTTGAAAACCATTTACATACCCTCCAGGAATATGCAATACTGAATGATCATCAGCCGACAAAACAAAATCTGAAACGAGTAAAGAAGTAGAAGGCTGGTCCCAATTATCAATCTGAATCAATCTAATAAGAAATTTCCCCGATACAACATGAAACCATTTTGACTCATGTTGATGTCCTTGCCAAGCCCTTACTATTGAAGTATTTTCTGGAGAGATCAAATAAAATCGTTTTATTGGACTCATATCAAAGTCATTCACAAATGTGATTGCTCCCCTTTGATCAGAAAATTTTCCTCCTTTTATTAAATAAGGCTTCAAGACGATTATATTTTTGGAGAGGTCATTTCGACATCATTTCGAATAATGTCTAGTTTTAAAAGTAATTTTTTTGTCCCTTCGACATCGAGACGTTCCGTATTGTGCGAATGATAATCTTCAATCTTAGAAACATCCTCTTCCCCCTTAGAAAAATATTTTTCATAATTTAAATCTCGAGTATCTGCAGGAACTTTGTAATAATTCCCCATATCCATCGCTTTCATCATGTCTTCTTTATTCACTAAGGATTCATAGAGTTTTTCTCCATGTCTGGTTCCAATGATTTTAATAGGACTATCACTTTTATATAATGATTTTAGCGCCTTAGCTAGATCTTCAATAGTAGATGCAGGAGATTTCTGAACAAAAATATCTCCGGGCGCTGCGTTATTAAAGGCAAACAAAACTAAGTCTACCGCGTCTTCGAGTGTCATCATGAATCTGGTCATGCTTGGATCGGTAATCGTGATAGACTGATTGGTTTTAATTTGATTGACAAACAGTGGAATAACAGAACCTCTACTGGCCATTACGTTTCCATACCTTGTTCCACAGAGGATTGTTTTCGTTGTATTTCTTGATTTTGCAACCATCACTTTTTCCATTAAAGCTTTACTCATTCCCATCGCATTAATAGGATATACGGCCTTATCGGTACTAAGTACAACTACTTTTTCTATTCCATGTTGAATAGCCGATTCCATAACATTACCTGCTCCAACCACATTCGTTTTTACGGCTTCCAAAGGAAAAAACTCACAAGATGGTACCTGCTTTAAAGCAGCTGCATGAAAAACATAATCAGTTCCTCTCATAGCGTTGTTAATACTATTAATATCACGCACATCACCGATAAAAAATTTCACTTTGTCAGATAATAGTCGACGACGCATATCATCTTGCTTTTTTTCGTCACGACTAAAAATTCTTATTTCTTTAATCTCTGTGTCTAAAAATCTTTTAAGAACAGCGTTTCCAAAAGATCCAGTTCCTCCGGTAATTAATAAAACATTGCCTTTAAACATAATTATTTTTTTAACTTACTATTTAGTTACCTGATGAATCCAATTTTTATCTTTTTCATAGCCCAATCTTATAAGTTGTTTTCCAGCCAACTGATCAAAAATCTGGGCAGATTCTTTACTGAAGTGGTTTTTCCAATCACCAGCAATTCCTTTTCGTAGATAACTTTTTTCTTTTGCTGATTCTTTTTGTCTTTGTTTTTTAAAAGAAAAGCTATCACAAATCTGTCGAAGTCGCTCTTCGTCTACAGGCTCACCAGTTATATGTCTGATAACAGCTGCACTAGTTCCCGTTGCATCCAAAAGCATATCTTCATATTTCACAAAAAAGTGATTTCCTGTCAACATACTATCTACAAAACGAGCCCAAGAGAATCTAGGATATATAGGATTAGGCTCAAAAAGATAATGCATAAATTGGGGTAGGTTACCAAAGATATCATCATAATCAGCAAACGGCATTTTTTTTCTGTATTTTTTTACAGAATGTATGGACATTTTATTGTTGCCAAATAACATATGATGATAAAAAGAAATTACCACATCTCTCCCATCTCTAACAAAGCAGACCTGGTTGTTGACATTAGACCTTGGCAACAAATGCCCGTGCATAATACACTTTTCAAATTTTGGGGATTTATTACGAGGAAATGGGATATCATAATACTTGCTTAATATCTGACAAAGCCAGGAAGCGCCACATTTTGGATACTCCGTCACACAAATAAGATCGAGCGAACTCGACATAATGTACCACATAAAATACCGTTTAAGTGCGGCTATTCTTATTTCTGTGATAGATCTACGGTCTGGCATAAATTAAATAAAATTGATGTGCAAAAGAAGACAATCTGTCATTATATAGTCAGATCAATTATTTCGTTTACTCTATTTTTAAAGACGAGGCTTGTTTCACCTGTTTTTTGTTCCAATGCTTTTACAACAGAATTAGCAATATCTTGTGGATTGTAGGGATCAAAGAATTCAGATGGATTCACGACCCATTTTACGAAAGACTTATTGCTAGCTAGGATTCTATTATCAAAAAAAGCACCTTCTACCAAACCAAAGCCAAAGGTTTCATTGACGGAAGGAAAAATTGTAAAGCTAGATTTATAGGTTTGAAACAAAACCTCTTGGTAAGGTAATACTCCATTATCGTTTATATTTATAATTTTTGCCCCTCTTTTATTTAATGCTTCCGTCGACTCCAGCAATGGTAAAGATCTAGCGTCATCAAGTGGTAAACTTAGCGCAAGTGTAGGCTTGATATTTTGTTTTAATAAAATTCGCCATGCTTCAATTAAGTTTGGATGATTTTTATGTTCTGAAGGTGAACTAACATAAATAAATCGATCCTCCTGTTTTGAAAATTTTTCAACTGCTGCTTTTTTTATTTCCGATAAAGTTTTTTCGTCAAAGTGAGGAAGAACTTTACATATCTTTTCGTTAACACTAAACGTTTGTAAAAAACTTGATTTTACAAAATCTGTAGGAAAAATAAAAACATCCGTATGTTTGATATTTTTTTTAAGATATAGTCTTTTTAAAAAGACATTTGCTTTTTCTTTGAGAGAAAATGCCGTAATATCCGAATTCTGAGCTAAGTGCAGATTTTGAAAATCCGTAATAACTTTACAGGACGGTCTGAAAGGAGGAGGAAAATTAAAAGTAAACAAGCAAGTAGGATTAAGTTCCTTTATGTATTTTTTCAGAATTTGTTTTCGCTTAAATGAGTTAGTATCTTCTTCGATAATTCTCCCTTCTATCGTTGCTTTTCGCAGGCTATCGTTTAGCAAAATTGTATAATCAATATTCCGTGCTATAAGACCATTAACTAGGCTTACTAGTAACCCGTATCCGCCTCCACTTCTTATTTTTAGTGCATCGATTAATATCATGATAAGATCATTTTTCTGTTGATGAGAAGATATTTTTGTTTCAAAATTCTAATGGTGATTTTAACTGTTTTAATTTAAATCACGCATAGTACAAATTTTTAAATCCCCTTTATCTTCCATTTTTCTTGCAAACTTTAAAACTTCAGCGAAAACTTCTAAGTGACCATCTGTTTTGTAAGCAAAATTAAAAGGGTGGAACCAAAGATGAAAAATTTTCTTTTCTCGAATCGCTCTTTTGATTCCTTTTATGGCTTTACGCTTAATGACCCATAGGGGTACCAACTTTTTCAATCCGGTGTGATGTTGCTTAAAAAGATAAGATCCTTTAATAAACTTGGTCCCAAATTTATCCTGTTCGACATCGAATACGCTAGGAGTTATTGGAAATAAATTATCTATTTGGCGAAAAATTTTCACCCATTTATTAGCGTATTTAGAGTACCAATACTCGTCAGGAGAACGGTAAATTTTCACTCCGCTTTGGCCTATCAAATCAAGAAAACCTACTTGATTTTTAGGAAAAACTAAAGATTCCACATTTAGTCCCTGCTCTACGAATAGCTTTTTCATCGCCTGAATATCGTCAGCTAGTAGATAGCTATCTTTATATTGCAAATTTTGGGTGTACAAGTGGTTATAAGTGTGACTGGCCACCTCGTGATTTGCTTTGGACTTTTTAATCAAGTCAATTAAATTTGGAAAGCTGAGGTAATGTTCCGGTAATTGCTCAAAAAGCGTTTCATTATTCACCGTTCCAAATAACTTTTCCAAGTTATGTTTAAAGTATTCATTACGGTCTTCTTTTGCTTCCAATAACCGACCTACGATTGCCCAGGTTGCTGCTACATCATACTGATCAAAAACGTCTAATAGTCGAACGATTGTCTCTTGCGTTTTTTCGAAAAGCGGATAGTAAGAATTTCGTTGTTCCAAAAAACTCATCCATCCCCATGCTATTTCAGTATCTAAAGAAATTACAAACTTTCCTGTTTTGTTTACCATGGTAACTTTAAGTTGATCAACTGTTCTAGATCATGTTGATTTTTTTGCTCGATAACGCCTTTTTTTTCTTGCGTTGAATGGCCAGTGTCTTTTTTGGAGCTGAATATTATTGCTTTAATATATCCCGCAAGTTTAGCTAAGAACTTATTAGACGATTTACCTATATTAAGTCGACGATATTTCTTCCCAAGACTACTATAGATTTGTTGAATAAATCTGAATTTTACTGTTTTAGAAGCATTGAACTGTTTAAATTCATAGGCTTTATAAGGTTCCATTTCTATATCCAAGATCTGCAAAATATCTTTGATAACTTCTATTGGCTGACTTTTAAGTTTATCAAAAGATACGGTGTAAATAGAAGATGAAGAAAAAGTATTATAGAAAGGTGTTAAGTATTTAAAATAATCTGCGGTTTCAATAGCCTGATAACTTTTCAAAGTGTTTTCCGTATTTTTTTTACTTTTTTCAACAAAGGTGTCAAAAGTTTCCTCTGGTGAAATTTGTCCGATCTGTTTTCCAAAACTAAACCAAGATCGAAGTCTATCATTAGGCTCTCTTAAAATAAAAATTAAAAGTGGTTCCGGATCAAAATATTTTTTAAGGCGGTCAGGAGTTCCTTTAGAATACATATAATCGGGAGACGCCTCCAGACGATATCGATGTTCCTCGGTAATATTATAGTAAGCCAAATAATCATCTGGATGAGTGGAATGATGATAAATGGCTTCCTGTTTTCCTTTTTCTATGAAGGATGAATCAAGAAAAAAATTAGTTTGCTTAATATTTGATGAACTGATTTTTGGATGAGCCGACAAATATTTAAAAAGTGAGGTAGAGCCACTTCGATTTGATCCACAAATAATGATCTGTCTAAGCTTTTGCATCATGTTCAGTTTTTTCGATAAAATATTGTTCTTTACAATAAAGTACCGTAACTAAATAAATTGATAATGCTGCCCAACCTATCATACTTGAATTTCCATAATTTCCACCAATCATCATTCTCAAAAAAACGAAAAGAGGTAGTACACTTATGACTGAAATCATTCTCTCCTGTTTCCTGTTTTTATAAGCTCTCTTAAAAAAAAGATGATTATAATAAATCATTCTTAAGAAAAGATAACAATAAGTCATCGACAAAAGAAGGCCAATAATTCCGCCTACAAACCATGATCCTAAAATAAAATTATGAACAAAAGGAGATTTGGTTATACCATTTCCAATCTCGTAGGTAATGGTAGCACCTATTCCGTATCCAATTAAAGGGCTTTTAAAAATATCGACAATCGTCTTATGATACATTTTTAGTCTAGACTCTTCCTCCACTGCAACATACCTCTCCAATAAGACATTATTAGAAACAGATTTAGTGGACAGGTATACTATTGAGACTGGGATTAAAAGTAATATTAGCCACCGTTTAGATTTAGAAATTACAAACAAGAATATATACAATCCAGTCATTAGCAAATACAATTGTCCAGATCTTGATAAGGTAATTAATATGCACAGTGCGTTTATGATGATAACGCTGTACATTAAGACTCCTTTCTTTTTAAATGCCAAATTACAGACAAAACTTAGGGACAATGACAATGCTAAAATATTTCTACTATTCGTCCAATCCTCAACAATTTCAGAAGTAAAGAAATTGAATTTGAATAATAAGGGCAAAAATTTATACGTAATATACTGTGAGTTTTGAGATATTATGGCACTCATCAGCTCTCCACCGAGGGATAGTCCTTGCGAGTAAAAGATTAATAAAATAATACTCGTAAAACCCACAAAACAATAAATAAAAAGGTCGGAAGGTAGTTTTAATATTTTATAAGACAACGAAGTATAAAGGACTCCCGAAAACAGGAAAAAGAAAGAAAAATACATGAACTCCTTTAATAAAAATCCTATTCCTTGATTAACCTGTACACTCCAGACCAATGATAGGCAATACAAGAGGAAAAGAGTAGTATAAGTACCAATTAGTAACTTATAACTTTTTACAACATGTACGATACTCTTAAAAAAAGATGGAAAAAAAAGAAGAATGAGAGACATCAATAGAGGAATGTGGTAAAACCTCAAATTAAACGACCCAATTTTGTATAAGGTAACCCACACAAAATTCATGCAAACGAAAAATGCTATAATGGTAGAAAGCAATAACGCATTTCGAACTTTATTCATCTAAATTTTATATCAAGCGTCCTAAAGACCACCAACTTTATCATTTAAAAGAGATACCATAATGCTCTTTTAAATTTTTCAAATCTTCGTCAAAAATATTCTGAAGAATCGTTTTCTGTTCTTCATTTAGTGGTAGATATTTTTCCGTAGATCTATTGATACTACCAAACTTTCTCAATAAGGCAACCCTTGATTTTACTGGCAGTAATTTCTTAGAAATTTTTTTGAGCATACTATCTTGTTGTAAAAAAGAAGCGGCCCATTCTGACTTCGGTCTACCAATTTTATTTCTATGTAAATTTTCGACATCAAAATGATTTAAGCCTGAGAATGAAAATATATCATTACAAACCTTCTTGGCATCAGATTTTATATGATCGATATCAATAATCAATAGTTGATCTAAAGGGAAGATTTGTTCGATTTTTCTGAGAAGCTCGAAGTAAAACCCCATGCTTATATAATTTTTTATATACTTTTCATTGTTCTCTTTCTTGCCCTTTAACCAATCAGCTAATACCTGATCAAAACTATAATCAGAATTCTGATATCCAGTAGTTAAACTATAACAATAAGCAGAGTATGCTCTAGACACCGGTTCTCTAAGAGAAATAACCAGCTTGGCATCTGGAAATAGTGTTCTAAAATTCTTAAGCGCTGCCATATTTTGAGAGAGGCTCATATCTCTGATCATCAAAGTACTTTCCTTCCCTATCGAATCAACATGTTTTGATAGACTCTCTTTATATTTTTTTTGATAATCGTCTTCACCGAATATATAAGGGAACTGTCCTCCAACATGAGTAGAGATAGATGGATGCTGTTTGATCATTTCAAACAGTGAAGTAGTCCCAGCTTTGTGAATACCAATGATAGCTAAATCAACCTTTTTCATTTAATATTTTTTTAACTGAATAGGTAAAGTGATAATATTCAATTTTGAATAAACAAATGCAGCCGCTGCCAAATTTTGAAAAATTAAAATAAAAGTAACCATCATCGCAACCCCCTCCAAACCAAAATACGGAGCGACTAGCCAGATTCCAGCTACACATAATATGGCTGTAAAAAATGTTATATTTTTTAAAATTTTCTGATGACTGTACATAATCAAAATCTGATTTACCGGACCAAACATAATATTAACTACCTGCCCAACCATCAAAATATACAATAGAACTTTAGCATCCATAAAAGAGGGACCAAACAGTCCTAGAATAAAATCAGATAGAAGAACAAATAATACACAACATGGTAAAACCACTGCGGTCATAATCAATGTACTCTTCTGACACAATTTTTCTACTAATTCCGGCTCACCTTTGGCAATAAATTTTCCAATTTTAGGGGTAATAGAACTATTAAATGCAACTAGAAAAAAGGAGAATAATGCACTCACTCTGTAAGCGATAGAATACTGTCCTACAGCGGTATCATCTATCAACAATCCAATAAAATAGACCGGTGCCCAAATAATTACTTGTTTAGATAACTGAAATAAAAAAATGGAGATACCTCCTTTTTCATCAATTATATTAACGTCAGTAGGCTTTGTCTCCTTACTAAGAAGAAGATGCTGTCTAATAAATTTATGCCAAAAAATAAAGGCTAAAAAAAAAGTTAGATATGCGCCAGTAACGTAAGCATATATGACATTAGAGATAGAAATTTCTCCATTTAATTGACATAAGATTGCTAGGATAGAAATTATTGTCCCTGTCATAACGACCCCTTTTAAGGCAACTCCCAAGGCTACTTTTTTTATTCCTTTATAAGCTTCACTTAAAATAAGTAGGCCCCCGATAGGAAAAATAGAAAGGGAAAATATTACTAACTGAGGGGCTAGTTCTTTACGTTGGTAAATAACCTCTGCCAAAAATTCTCCAAACAAAAACATGCCAGCATTTAAAAAGGCTGCAATAAGAAAAGCATGCCACAAAAATTTATTTATAATCCGTCGGATGGTAATCCACTCGCCAGTTTCCATCCCAACCGAAGCGACTCTTAGTGCTATTTTATCATAACCATACTTGACCACGATCATAAGAATACTTACTACTGAGAAGATCAGGTAATATTGTCCTACTCCATCTGCGCCAAGAGCCTTGGAAATAAAAATATTAAAATAAAAATGAAGCGCCGCCGCAATGACATTAACAAAAACAGCCTGTGTAGTCCACTTAAGAACATCCGCAAAGTCTAGGTTTTTATTAAAAAATGTTTTTAGATTCATTATTACGCTCAACTAAAACTTGATATGACACTTGGATACTGAACATAAATCACCAACAGGAAAATTCAGCTAAGATTTTATTTAAGAAGCAATCTTGATCCATCGTAAATCATTATTTCATCCTCCGCCCCAATTATTTTTCTATTTCTTTTTCCTTTTTTTTATCAAGTATTTTATTTATTTTTTTATAAAATACAAGATCTTCTTTTAAGATTTTTTTGTGGGTGTACACTACTGTTTTATTAAAAACACGCTCATGTTTTTTCAGGTAAAGAACCTGATCCTCCAACCTTTGACTCCAAAGCTTTACATCGGCATTTTTCACGTATGTTCTACTTACAAATGGATAAATTAATGTCTTGTCGAGCAAATCGTCCGCAATTGCTTTTCTTTTAAACTCAATTAATTTATCAACCACCTTCAGGTCAATATTCTCTAAGCATTTAGATTTAGTTTCATCAACTAAATATATCGGCAATGCCACAAAATCAATATGTTTTAAAATGTTTTCTTTGACTCCCATCTTAAAGCTCAGATACCTTTTATCATCTACTTTATTCCAATCACAGCTTTTAGAAGAAGGAACAAATAATCCATAAAGGCCAATTTTTGCTTTCGGTAAAATACCTTGAACTAATTTCACCCTTTTATTTATAGCTTCCACAATAGTGCTTACCTCCTCCTCGGAATATTTATGAAAAGTTCTGGGATGAACAGGATGCTCAATGTCTAGTAAAATTTCTCCCCGAAACGATTTATACTTCCCTATTTTTACTTTTTTCAAATACCGTAAGAAAGCAGGCCTGATTTTACTATCATCTGCGGCGATGAATTCCTTATAAGATAAATTTTTACCAGAAAAGATACCATATCCAGAAACGATAAAAGTTCCTTCTTCAGATGCTTTTGTTACATTGTAGGTATTTTGCTCAAAAAGGAGTATTCCATTGTCACTCGATTTACAACCCATAAAAGCTAAAAAAAGAATTAGAAATTTTTTCATTTTTTTTTGATAATTAAGTCGTTGTTAAAGCATTGCATCTTGATAAATTTTTCGGAAAACAATAGCAATAATTCCTATGACCGTTCCAAATAAAAATCCAAATATTACCGCCATTACTTTAGACGGTTCTCTCCCTTTTATCGGTACAGTAGGTATATCAATCTCTTGTATAAAAGGCGTTTTATTTTTTAAACTAAAATCAGCAATTTCTAAATTTTTTAACACCTCTCCATAAAGTAAAGTCAATATTTGTATGTCCCGTTGTAATAACTGTTCTTTTACTTTATCTTTTCGCATTAAGGTACCAAAACTACGATCCCTAAAGTTGGCCAATTCAATTTCTTTAGCTCTCAGTTCAGTTGAGATAGAATCAGCTTTTAAATTGAAAATGTCAAAAGTCTGCTGTTGTTTCTCAATAGTCTTAGTGACATAGAATACGCTTAGGCTTTCGAAAATATATTTTGTCAAAAAAATCGACATTAATTCGGATTCGGACATAACCGTTAAATTCATTATCCCCGTCTCTTCACTATAGGAAGTCTCAAATAACCCTTCAATATCTTCTTTGCCAACTACTTTAGTAAAAACAGCTCCTAATGCTCTATTCTCTGTTCGACTAAATTCCTTTATATTACTTTTCGTAAAAAAGAAATTTGCCATTCCCGTCTCATCTTCTGACCATTTTTCATGAAAATCATATAATCTGATAATGTGATTGGCAAGAAAATCTTCTTCTTCAAAACCATCTTTTTGTGAAAGTTTCACCCTTTTAAATAATACTTCCTGTATTATTTTTTTTGACTGACTTAGTTTTAAAATTTTCTTCAAATTACTCGAAGTCTTTCCTCCTCCAAAACCAAATTGCCCAAGAATAGCATTTACACCATTCATACTTCCTCCATCCTCATTTACCATAAATGTTAACTCCGCTTTGTAAGTGACGGGAGTAAAATGCGCGCGTAACACAAAGATTCCTATCATTACTAACGCTACAGCTAATATGATCTTCCAGTTTTTTAATACTTCTTTTGAAAACTCCTGAATACTGAGAATTAATTCTTTCAAGGTAATTTCGTCCTCGTACATTTTTTCTTTATTCATTAGTTATTTCTTCTTTAAATCCTAGTTCCAACTCGTGAATTTTCACTATGAAATACCAATTATAAACTTGACAATAATGAGTATTCTTGATTTTTTTAGAAATTTTTAATCCAGTCTTTGTACTAATATTACCAATGTCAATACTGCTGTTACCTGAGCGATACTATTTGCCACTACTTTCCCCCAATCTGTTTCTTCTTTTACTTTTGCTTCTTCTTTTTTCGGTTTTTTCTTACCGATACTCACCACCGACCCCTTCTCTACTTTTGGGTACTTCTTAAAAAACAGAAAATTCTTCGTCCGCTGTATCTCCCCACTTGGATGCCGAACCGTTATATATCTCCGTTTTCCATTATCTCCGATTCCTGCAACATATTCATCAATATAATACTTCGCCGTTTTCCCTTTTGTATGGGGAACGTTGATTATTTTCTGTCGAACAATAGTCGTATCATACAGTTCAGCAGCCAATGAATTTGCCAAATTAATAGTTACCAAATCTTTTTGTTTTGGTATCTCCAAAACATCACCTCGCTTCATAATAATATTGGAATTTGAAGTATTATTTCTTAGTGCTTCTTCCAACTGAAAAACAATGAAACCGGTCTCTTCAATATTTCTCTTTAAGACAGCACCTTCCGCAAAAGCCTCTTTAGTCAGACCTCCTGCTCTTTTAATCACACTAGTCAATTGTTCGTTATCATCCAATAATGCATATACACCTGGAAATTTAACTTCTCCTTTTAGTGTTACCAACTGCTGTAACTCAAAGTTGGCGACCGAACGTACTGCGACCTGATCAAAAGGTTGCAATTGAAAATTACTGCCTTCTACCTTAAAATTATTGCCATCCACTTCCAAGGTAGCAACCACCGTTTTAGTAGGCTCATTCTCAAAAATTTGTACTCGAAATATATCAATCCGATTAGTAGCAGCTTCCATTTTTAAACCACCCGCTAGTGTCAACAGATCGGTCAATGTAAGACTAGCATCGTAACTAAATTCTCCGGGAGATCGTACAGCACCAGAAACTGACACTATCGATTTTTCTAAAAAATCAAGCTTGGAATAAATGATCAATTGGTCATTTGCTTTAAGTTCTAAATTATCTCCAGAGCTGGCATCTGCCAACGCATTGACTAGATTTACCCGGACATATTCGATTTCACGATTAGCGCTCAAAACTTGTCGGCGAATGTAGGCAAAGTCGGTAGCCTCAGGTTTTAAACCACTACTCAGTAGGATGGCATCCGCCACACGAATACTTTGCGACGGGTCATATTTTATTTCTCGCGGGTTTCGTACTTGTCCGGTAGTGGTGATAAAACGCTCATCTACGAATCTTTTTTGAGAAAGGACATTCAAACGATCTCGATCCGTCAAAACGAAATTACTCGAAGCAGCAGGATTTGCTAGTATTTCCGCAATATTAACACGTTCGTAACTAGCAGTACCGTCTTCGCGCACACGCACCAAATAGGCTATATCCATACGGGCATCACGCGCCAACACCGCTTTATTAAGCAAGTCACTTACTCGCATTCCCTCAGTGATTTCAAATTGACCTGGTAGCTCTACAGCACCTTCGATACTAGCAAAATTTTCGTAAGTTTTAGGAATAACGGGAATCGTAACGATGTCTCCATTTAACAAGGTAAAATCACCACTTCCCCGCATTAGTTCACCTAACTTAACATCAATAATTTTTTCCTCGTCATTTTCAAAGCGTTTTACCTGAATCGTTTTAAGATAGGCATTCTCTTGGAGGCCACCGGCGTAATCCAGCAGGTTTTTCAATTGTTCAGTAGCTAAAAGTTCGTACTTTAAAGGTCGGCGGATTGCTCCTTTTATTTCAACAATTTTTTCTGCGATAGAAACGAAGATGACGTCATTATTAGATAGTTGAAAATCTTCTAAAACAGCTGGATTATTCATAAATTCGTACACATCCATTTGCTGGGTACCACCATTATTACGAATGAGTTTGATATTTCGCACACTTCCAATATCTGTTGGACCACCAGCAGCTACCAGCGCATTAAAAGCGGAATTTGTTGCTGGAATGGTAAAACTTCCTGGATTAAAAACTTGTCCGTAAATATTGACGTTGATCGTACGAGCATAAGAGATGGTTACCGCAAATTCTTCGGGACGAAACCGATAATATTGAGAAAATCGACTTCTTAACAAGTTTTTTGCTTTTTCATAGGAAATACCTTTTAGCGTTATCCGAGGCATCCCTGTTGGCTTTATAAAACCGGACTGATTGATCTCGTAAGTCGCATCTTCTTGGGAAATTCCCCAAATAGAAATGTTTATCTTATCACCGGGTCCTAGAACATACGAAGGAGAAGGAGCAACATCATCGGACTGACTAAAAACTTTGAGGGTTTTATTCCGAAATATTTGTTGGCCATAAATCTTTGTTGGCGGGAGATCAAGTTGAATCTGATCAACCAGTTCTTCAGCAATAGCCTCTTCTACAGTAGCACCATCTTCGACTGCTTCTTGAATTTTATCGCCAGCATCCTTTGCAATCTTCGAGGCCCCTTCTTCTAGCATTTGTTCCCCTTTCGCCTCCTGAGCAACATTTTCTATTGCTTTTTTTTCAGCTTCAATTTCCTTCATTATTTGATCCAGTGTTATCTCTAATTCTGGAAGTTGATCTGCTGTTACATTATCAATATCAATTCCTTTTTCTTCAAACTTCATTCTTACTTCCAATTCGGTTAATCCTCGGCGTTTAAGCTCACGGTCAATAGTGGCTTGATCAATTGGAATCTTATCTAACTGTTGGGCTACACCAATAGATTGGCTTAGACAAAACAAAGAGCATACTAAAAAGAATAATCTAACCATTTGTTTATTTGGTAATTAACTAAAAAATAAGGCTTCGCCGTCAGTAAGTCGCAGTGACTTACGGTCTGAATAGCGGTATTTAGAAAAATAATATATCATTGAAAAACGTCCGAAACGTTTGCTTCAATAAGTTGCTGCAACCACCGTAGTGATTAACATCAATATGCGGTCACTTTTTTTGCTTTCGCAAATACTTGGCATCTACCTCGACTTCTAATCCTACTCCAATATTTTCCAACCGAATAATTAATCGTTTTTTTCCTTCTCCAGCAATCAATTCTCCACTCAATCCAGTCAATCGTCCACCAATCACCTCTACCTGATCCCCTTTTTTATATCCCTCTTCTACTACTGTAACCTCAGTGTCTTCACCAAGAACCCGACGAACCGTATCTATTTCTGATTCAGGAATTGCGATCAAATTTCGCTTAAACTGGACGAAGGCATGTACTTGTTCGGTTTCTAATACTCGAACATATTCCGCTTTGATTATTTTCACAAATAAATAAGAATTTATTAGCGGTAACTCCAAATGTTTTACTTTGCGCTCGTAACGACGGATTACTTTATAGAGTGGTAAATAACTGATAATTCCTTTGTTGCTAAGTCTTTTATGCACAATTTTTTCCTTACGAAATCCTGTGCGCACCGCAAACCACCGCGCCTCGGTGGCATGAAGATGGTTTTCGGGAGCTAAGCTCTTTTTATCGGTTATTATTGCGCTCATTTTAAATAACTTCTTTGCTCCAAAGTAATAATGGAGCAGATTGAAACTGTTCCCAGTCCAGTGTTCCTAATTCTTCTTGAGTATAGATCAAATAGCGAATTCTTCGTTTGACTAATCCTTCTGTTTTCGCAATCAGGTTGACTAAATAGGTCTGATCGATATTGCCCACAAATATTAGGTCAATAATCTGACTGTTAAGTCCCCGTGAAAAATCGCCTGCCAGGTATACTTGCTGAACATCTCCCAGTCGTTCGACCACATTTTCTACTATTTGATCTAATCCAACGTACTTTAGTATAATATTGTGAATTTCATCAAACAACGGATGTTGCTGATTGGCTTTGAACATTTTCTTATTCCCTTCCGAAAAGGAATTTAACATACCTGCTTTTTCTAGCTTATTAAGTTCCAAGCGAATGGCATTACTCGACTCACTAAATTCCCCTTCCAAACCACGTAGGTAGGCCGTTGTATTACGATTCAAGAAGAATTTGAGTAATAACTTAATCCGCGTTTTAGAGGAAATAAGCGTTTCGATCATGATATGAGAAAGTAGTCATTATTGAGTAGCAAAACTACTCAAAGTATGTTGTTTTACAAATTATTGTATCATTTTTCTAAAAAAATGATCTGTATTGATAGAAACCCAGACTTGGTTATTAAGGTTTGGTCAATAGACCGGGGTAAGATAGATTGTTTAGACTGAGGCAGTAATTTCATTTACTGCCAGCAAAACTACTCAATTTTAGGAAATAGAAGTGTGTTTTTTATGAAAACTCTTTGATTAAGGCTCACAAAGATTTAATAGAATATTTTAGCTCATTCAGGAAAAATTAAGTTTAAGTCAAATTTAAACCTTTTGATTACCTTGGATTCCATCTGCTGGCCGCTAGTATAAAATGGCGAGCCATAGTACTTTCCTTTTTTATCTAAACGATTAATAATGCCTGCTTCGTTAGCTGGATCAATGAGCCAATATTCCTTGACTTTAGATTCTTCATACACAGCATACTTATCTTTCATTTCAGTTTTTGAATTTCCAGGTGATAATATTTCAATCACTAGATCAGGTGCTCCATTACAGCCCTGCTTTTCTAATTTTTTTGCGTCACGTATTACACAAATATCTGGCTGTACTACCGTATCTACCTTTCCTTTCTTTCGGGAAACTGGTAATCGAACATCAAAGGGTGCGTGAAATACTTCACATTTATGATTTTCTAAGTGGTTACTTAATTTACTTACCAACCTCATAGAAATCCTTTGATGATTCAGATTAGGTGCAGGTGGCATTTTAAAGATCACTCCTTTAATCAATTCTACTCGCTCTTTGAATCTCCACGTTAAATAATCGGTATAAGTATAATATCCAGACAAATCTAATTGTTGAAACTTCGTGATCGGACTTTTCTTTAATAGTTTATTCATACTATTATAATTTTGTATATTCCAATATACGAAAAAAATAAAAGATAATAATCACCCCTTGTCTCGCCGATTGAAAGGATGCGGGCTGGTTGGTTTTTTCAAAAAAGAATGTGCATTTAAATCTGGAGAAACAATAGAAGCGTTCCGAATATCATAGACTAACTCAAGTGCAGAACGAGTGGTCTCTAAACCAAATCCGCTGCCTGACATAATGGCTTTATAGCTTAGGCTATGTAATTCAGTAAAACCATTACTAAATTCTAGTTCTTTATCATCGACGGTAATACAACGATAAGTTCGTTGTCCTTTTTCTTTGATCGTGTCCGGGAGTGTATCAAAATTGATACTCAAAAACCAATTGACTTTCGCTCGATCAAAAACTAACAGACCTGCCGCTCGATCATGTCGGTGTTGGTATACTTTATTTTCTTTGCAATTTCCAAATATCCAACCCAACATATCAAAAAAATGAATCCCGATATTCGTCGCTACCCCACCCGATTTTTCCAGATCACTTTTCCAACTAGTATAGTACCAGTTTCCTCGAGAAGTAATGTAAGTAAGATCAATATCATGGGATGTATCGGAGGGAAGAGCATCTACTCGTTCTTTTAAGGCTAAAATATCCTCGTGCAAACGCAACTGCAAAATATTATACACCTTTTTTCCAGTTTCTTTTTCTATTTCTAATAATCCATCCAGATTCCA
Organism: uncultured Saprospiraceae bacterium; assembly: GCA_964645475.1. Lineage (GTDB taxonomy): Bacteria > Bacteroidota > Bacteroidia > Chitinophagales > Saprospiraceae > JALZUU01. Next base: position 28,587 of record CAZYAC010000011.1, read on the forward strand.
TGGATTCAATGCAATTGGTTTTTCACAGATCACATCCGCCCCATAGCGCAATCCGAAACGACAATGAGCATCATGTAAGTAATTTGGAGAACAAACAACAATATAGTCTACTTTTTCACCTCGTCGCTTTAGTTTTTCTAGATGTCGATCAAATCGTTCAAACTCCGTGAAGAAGGCAGCACTAGGAAAATAACTATCCAAGATACCCACGGAATCATTTGGATCCATAGCTGCAACCAACTCTCCACCTACTGATCTGATAGCCGCTAAATGTCGAGGAGCAATATAACCTGCTGCACCAATAAGGGCGAATTTTTTTTTCATCTTAGAAAAATGACTTAACCTGTTCGGTAATATACGTCAACGTAGAATTATCCATTTCGGTGTGAATTGGTAAAGATAATACTTGATCACAAAGTGCTTTGGTTACACTCATATCACCAACCAATCGGCCTTTGCCTCGAAAAGCATTTTGTTCATTCAAAGGTACTGGATAATAAATAGAGGAAGCAATGCCTTTACTCTTTAAAAATTCTTTTAATTTATCTCGTTGTCCATTTGTAATCTTTAAGGTATACTGATGGAAAACGTGGGTAGAATTTTCATAACGATGCGGAATAATAATTTCATCGACATCTGCAAATTGCTGATCATAGTAGGTTGCTACTGCTTGCCGGGCTTGGATATATTCTTCGTAATATTTTAATTTAACATCCAAAACCGCAGCTTGCAATGCATCTAATCGAGAGTTAACACCAATAACTTCGTGGTGATACAATTTGGATTGTCCGTGATTGGCAATCATTTTTATCTTTGCAAAAAGTTGATCATCGTTGGTAAATAGTGCTCCTCCATCTCCGTAGGCTCCTAAATTTTTAGCTGGAAAAAAAGAAGTGGTTCCAATTTGTCCAATGGTTCCCGCTTTCTGTTTTTTACCATCACTAAGAGCATAATCAGATCCCAATGATTGGGCATTGTCTTCAATCACTGTCAGACCATATTCTTGAGCAATTTCCATAATCTCTTCCATAGGAGCTGTTTGTCCAAAAAGATGAACGGGAACGATCGCTTTGGTATTAACAGAAACGGCCTGTCGGATAATATCTTTTGTTATGTTAAAATGTTCTGGATCTACATCTGTCATCACGGGTACTAATCCTAACAAAGCAATTACTTCGGCGGTTGCTACGTAAGTAAAAGATGGAACGATTACTTCATCGCCAGGCTTAAGTCCTGCAGCCATCAGCGCAACTTGCAATGCATCCGTTCCATTTGCACAAGGAATTACGTATTTACAGTTCAGGTAATTCCCCAAATTTTCCGCAAATCGCTCAATCACCGGACCACCAATAAAACGGGTAGAATTTATACATTCCTGAATCGCAGTGTCAATCTCCGTTTTTATTTTATCGTATTGGCCGCGTAGATCGACCATGGGTATTTTCATGTTTGTTGGTTGAAATAGTGGGTTAGTTATATTGTTTAATTAGTTGTATTGGTTATTGATTTTTTCTCGCAAAGAGTGCAGAGAAAATATTAAATGAAAGATTATTTATAGAATTCTAAAGTAATTAGATAGATTATATCTTTTGACGGACTGTACAAATATATTTCTAAGTCCCAATCCGCATATTCGCAAATCAAAAAATCCAACAATCTACTAAACATCATAATTCAAACTCGGTGCAAGCCATCTTTCCGCTTCCTCTCGATTAATCCCTTTGCGTCGGGCATAGTCCTCGACCTGATCTAAAGAAATCTGGCCCAGTCCAAAATATTTAGATTCTGGGTGCGCAAAATACCAACCACTGACAGAAGCAGCAGGATACATCGAATAACTTTCTGTTAGTTTAATTTCTGTATTTTTTTCAACCTCTAGTA
>CAZYAC010000012.1:0-25241 GCA_964645475.1 uncultured Saprospiraceae bacterium
TGGATTATTCTGGTCGTTCTGTAATTGTAGTAGGACCTACCTTGAGACTACACGAGTGTGGTATTCCAAAGAATATGGCTGCCGAATTATTTAAGCCTTTTGTGATTCGTAAACTGATCGAAAGGGGGATTGTCAAAACGGTGAAGTCAGCTAAGAAATTAGTGGATCGTAAAGATTCTGTAATTTGGGAAATCCTGGAAAATATTTTGAAAGGTCATCCAGTGATGCTCAACCGGGCACCCACTCTGCACCGTCTTTCAATTCAAGCTTTCCAGCCTACCTTGATTGAAGGAAAGGCGATCCAGTTACACCCATTGGTTTGTGGTGCCTTTAATGCGGATTTTGATGGTGACCAGATGGCGGTACACGTACCGTTGAGTCACGCCGCTATTTTGGAAGCACAAGTCTTGATGCTGGCTTCCCATAACATGTTGAATCCACAGGATGGTTCACCGATTACACTACCTTCACAGGATATGGTATTGGGCCTATATTACCTGACCAAAGAAAGAAGCAATAGCAAGGAAGAACAAGTAAGAGGAGAGGGAATGAAATTCTACAGTACGGAAGAAGTACTGATTGCACACAACGAAGGAAAAGTTGATTTGCACGCTAAGATTGAAGCAAAGGTTAAATCTGAAAATGAAGATGGAACCTTTGGTATGAAGCGTCTGCAAACCACCGTTGGACGAGTTATTTTTAACCAAGCGACACCGGAAAAAGTACCTTTTATCAATGAGTTGTTAACCAAGAAAAACCTACGTAAGGTAATCATGGATATCATTGAGCGAACAGATTTTCCGACGACAGCTAATTTCTTGGATTCTATCAAGGAAATGGGTTTCTACTGGTCTTTCAAAGGAGGTTTATCCTTTAACTTAGGAGATTTGATTACGCCTACTCAAAAAGCGGATACGCTGGTAACTGCTCAGAAAGAAGTTGATGAGGTGTGGGATAATTATAATATGGGACTGATTACCAATAATGAACGTTACAATCAGATTATTGATAAATGGACGTTTGCGGATAATAAGATTACCGAAAATTTGATGGATGAACTTGCAACGCATAAGCAGGGATTCAACTCCGTTTATATGATGCTAGATTCGGGAGCACGTGGATCTAAACAACAGATTAAGCAGTTGTGTGGATTACGTGGACTGATGGCCAAGCCGCGAAAATCCGGTGATACTGGTGGGGCGATCATCGAAAACCCGATTCTTTCTAACTTTCTAGATGGATTATCAGTACTTGAGTATTTTATCTCCACCCACGGTGCCCGTAAAGGTTTGGCCGATACGGCATTAAAAACGGCGGATGCAGGATACTTGACTCGACGTCTGGTGGATGTTTCTCAGGACGTAGTAATCATGGAAGAAGATTGTGATACTTTGCGAGGTATTGAAACAACAGCCTTAAAAGATAACGAAAAAGTGATTCAAAATCTAGCTGATCGAATCATTGGACGTTATACACTACACGATATTGTACATCCAGTTACGGACGAGATGATTTTAGCCGCTGGAGAATATATTACACCTCAGTTAGGACGACACATAGAATCCGAGGGAATTGAAATGGTAACTATTCGTTCTGTTCTGACTTGTGAAACTAAGCGAGGAGTTTGTAATAAGTGCTACGGTAAAAACTTAGCAACTGGTAGAATTGCCGAACGCGGAGATGCGGTAGGAATTATCGCTGCTCAGTCTATTGGTGAACCAGGAACACAGCTTACCTTACGTACTTTCCACGTTGGTGGTATTGCCAACGTATCCAAAGCAGAATCTCAATTGACTAGTAAATTTAAAGGGATTCTTGAATTTGATGGTATTCGTACCACCGAGTCAACGGATGAAAAAGGTAAGAAGGTAGATATTGTTTTATCTCGGGCGGGTGAAATTCGAGTGGTAGAAAAAGCGGGTGGTAAAGTTTATACCAATCTTCACATTCCTTATGGTGCAATTCTTTTCGTACAAGACGGCAAGGAAGTAACAAAAGGTGACGTGATTTGTGAGTGGGATCCGTTTAACGCTGTTATTGTTTCTGAACACAGTGGTATTGCTCAATTCGAAGATATCGAAGAGGGGCAGACCTTCCGAATTGAGCGGGATGACCAAACTGGATATGCCGAAAAGGTAATTATTGAAAGTAAGACTAAGAAAAATATCCCAACAATTCACATCGTGGATAAGAAAGGAAATCAATTAAAGTCTTATAACCTCCCGGTTGGATCTTATATCTCAATCGAAGATGGTCAAACGATCAAAGGTGGAGAGAAGATTGCTAAGATTCCTCGTAAGTTAGGTAAGATTGCGGATATTACGGGTGGTCTTCCACGAGTAACAGAACTTTTCGAAGCACGTAATCCTTCTAATCCAGCGGTTACTGCTGATATTGATGGAGTTGTTTCTTTTGGAAAAATCAAGCGTGGTAAGCGGGAGGTTTTTGTAGAAGATGAAAAGACTAAACAGCGTCACAAGTATCTGATTGGCTTATCCAAACATATCTTAGTACAGGAGGGTGACTTTGTAAGAGCGGGTATGAATTTATCCGATGGAGCAGTAGCACCGAGAGATATTCTGGATATTTCTGGACCATTTGCAGTACAGTCTTATCTAGTGAATGGTGTACAAGAAGTTTACCGTTCGCAGGGTATCACGATTAACGATAAGCACATCGAAGTAATCGTGCGTCAGATGATGCGTCGAGTACAAATTGAAGATGCGGGTGATACGACTTTCCTAGAAGGAGAAGCAGTAGAGAAATATGATTTCTTAGAGCAGAATGATTGGATTTTTGATAAGAAATTCATCACAGATCCGGGAGATTCTCAGAAATTAAAGCCAGGACAGTTGGTAACGCTACGTCAATTACGGGAAGAAAATTCTGCCTTGAAGCGTGGTGATATGAAGATTGTTCAATTCCGTGATGCAGTACCGGCTACTTCTCGACCACTCTTACAGGGTATTACTAAATCTTCGCTTGGAACGCATAGCTGGATTTCTGCGGCTTCTTTCCAGGAGACGACCAAAGTACTGAGCCAAGCGGCCATCTCTGCGAAGCGAGATGATCTGGAAGGCTTGAAAGAAAACGTCATCGTTGGTAAGCTAATTCCTGCAGGAACCGGACTACGGGTATTTGATCGTTTATACGTTACTAGTAAAGAAGCACACGATGCCGCACAGGCTCGTAGAGACGAGATAGAAGAGATGGAGGAAATGGAAGAGATGGAGTAGAATAGATAGTTTTGAGTTTCTTAGGAAATAAAAAGAAGGCCTGCTTATGATTATTAAGTGGGCCTTTTTTTGATCTGAAGGTGGAAGCAGGAGAACGAGAAAAAAGTCAATAGATAGTTTTTGCAAGTGCTTTGGAACGGAAACCTTTAGGTTATTTTCTTACTTACGGGTTCTTTTATAGGGTAAGTAACGGTCAAATAATAACATCCCGATTTCTCTCTGATCTTTTAATATCAGAAATCGTTATTTTTCTTGACAAGCCAAAGAGGATTCTCTCAAAAAATGCCTCATCTGATTATTAAAATATCAATCACAAATCAGGAACTTATTAATTGGCCGTTACTAAACGCATAATATTATGAACCTATTTGTTAGGTTATATTTTAAATTTATGACTATGCTCGGACAATATCTTAGTTATAAGGAATTTTAGGTTTAGTTAACTCCATTAAATTTTTATATTAAAAATATTTCTACTATTTTAGATAAACCAAAGCCAGTAAACATGAAAAAAGTTAAACGAATTGTAGGAATCGGTGCATCCGCTGGCGGGCTAAGAGCAATTACTGAATTCTTTGATCATATACCTAGTCAAACAGATATGGCTTTTGTAGTCATTCAACACTTATCTCCTGATTTTAAAAGTATGATGAGTGAATTACTACAGAAACATACGAAGATGAAAATTTGGGTTGTAAATAAACCAACGATAATAGAACCCAATAATATATATTTAATTTCCAGTCAATTTAATGTACTTTTAGATAAAAATATGCTTAACCCTGTTAAGCGCAGTGATCCTACCTCTATTAACCTACCAATAGATTTATTTTTTCATTCTCTAGGAAAAGCTAATAATAAAAATAATGTTGGGGTCATACTTTCTGGAACGGGATCAGATGGATCCAAAGGTCTTCAATCGATCAAAAAAGCAGGAGGATTAGTAATGGTTGAGGATCCTCATCATGCACAATTTGATGGGATGCCATTAGCTGCATTTTCTTCAGGTGAAATTGATTTTGTACTTCCACCTTATGCTTTAGCTAGAGAGTTAATGCGACTGAATGAAGGGAAAGAAAAAAACAGCACATTTCTTATTATTGATCCTCAAAAAGATAATTTCCCTCCTCTTTTCGAGCAAATCATCAGTGATATCTATTTAAAAACTGGTATAAATTTTAAGAATTATAGGCATAGTACGCTTATTCGCAGGATGGAAAAGCGAATGTTTATCACTAAACAACATGATTTAGAGGCTTACCTAAAGTACCTAAAGAAAGATCCTGAAGAAATTAATATCTTACAAGAAGAGTTTTTAATAAATGTAACTCACTTTTTTAGAGATCAACTTGCGTTTAATATTCTAAAGACTCAAGTAATTCCTAGACTTTTCGACGCTAAATCTCCACGAGATCAAATCAGAATTTGGATACCAGCTTGTTCTACTGGTCAAGAAGCACTTTCAATAGCGATACTTTTAAATGAGTATATTGAAGAAAATGGTTTAACTAATTCACTAAAAATATTTGCTTCTGATATTGATAAAACGGCTATTAGAGTGGCTAGTGAAGCAATTTATGACGCTTCTATTTTTGGGAATTTCCCTCCTGATTTATTAGAAAAATATTTTGAACCTTCTAATTTAGAAAAAACTAAATATTCAGTTTCTAAAACGTTGCGAGAGACAATTGTTTATGCGGTGCATGATTCTTTGTATGATCCTCCTTTTATTAATTTAGATTTGGTGTCCTGTAGAAACATGATGATTTATCTTGATAATAAGAATCAAAAAATATTATTGTCTAATTTTCATTTTGCGTTAAACTATAAAGGTTTTCTATTCTTGGGTCCTAGTGAATCTCTTGGAGATTATAAAAAATCTTTTAAAACCATTTCTACCAAATGGAATATCTTTCAAAACCTTTCTAAAGAAAAAATGATTCAGCCTAGCTTTTCGAAGCAAACGGAATTAAAATTAGAGGCGAATACTTTCAGAAAAAAGAATAACACCGTTCTTTCAAGAATCACCTATGAAAAACCTTTGACACAGGATGAATTTTATACTAAGGTATTAATCAAACAATTTGCTCCAACTTGTATTTTAGTTAATCAAGAGTTAGATATTTTGTTAACCAATGGTGATGTTGAGCACTTGCTTAGTTTTCCAAAAATTTCAGGGTATTTTAATTTACAAGAAATGGTTGGATCTGAAGAATTGATTATTTACAAAAACGGCATTCAGAAATGTCAAGAGAATAATAAGGTTAATTTATATGAAAATATTAACTATCGGAAAGGTAAAACAGTGACTGATTTAAATATGCAGTTTACGGCTATAAAAACAGAAGAACATCATGTCAAAGAAGTTTTTCTTATTGAATTTTTTCTTAATGATACGCCCGTTTTAAATCAATCCATTAGCGAAAAAGTTATTATTCCGAGTGAAAGACTCAGAATTGAAAAAATTAGTACTATTCAAAAAGAACTAAGAAAAATACGACAAGAGAAGCGAATTCTTGTACAAGAGTTGGAGATGGCTAATGAAGAACTACAAGCATCGAATGAGGAGTTGCTGGCCGCAAACGAGGAATTACAAAGTACTAATGAAGAATTGCAGTCTGTTAATGAGGAATTATTTACCGTAAATACAGAATTACAAAATAAAGTTAATTTATTAATTACGACTACAAATGATTTAGACAATCTTCTGAATAGCACAGAAATTGGAAGTATTTTCTTAGATCAAGACTTAAATATCCGTCGATTTACGCCTGCGATTATTAATCAGTTTGCCTTGTTAAATAGCGATATAGGTAGATCAATCACAACCTTTACTAATTCATTTGTAGACAAAAATATCTACCCAGAAATTGAAAAAGTAGTCCAGAAGTTAGTGGTTTATGAAAAAGAAATAAAAGATGAGAAAGGCAATTACTATTTGATGCGAGTTCTTCCTTATCGAACTGATGCGGGGCAAGTTGACGGAGCAGTATTGACCTTTATTCCTATTAATAAATTGAAAAAAGCAACAGATAATTTTGAAGAAGTAGCAGAAAGATACCGAGCTATTTTTGATAATTCTTACGATGGAATCATATTGATTAATAAGAAAGGAATGATTACCTCTTCCAATCATAGTTTCGTAGGGTTTTCAAAAGAAAAAATTATTAATCGATCTATTTTAAAGGTAATGCCAACTCCTTATGCAGAAATATTAGAAACGGCTATGCAACAAGTAATGGACGGAGAACCTTCCAGCTTTTTTCATTTTGAAAATATAAATACAAAAGGAGCTAAACAATGGTTTTCAGCTACGGTAACTCCAGTGATTATTAAAGAAGAAATTCGTTGTTTAGCCTTGATAACTAGAGATGTAACAGAATTGAAGGAGAAGGAAATAGAGCTTCGAAAAATGGGGGTATCTTTAGAACAACAAGTTCTTGCTCGGTCGGCGGAATTAGCTGTAAAAAATACAGAGTTAAAAGAAATCAATAGTTATTTGGATAGTTTTGTACATGGAGCTGCCCATGATCTCCGTGCTCCTATTACTCAGATAAAAGGGATGATACAATTATTTCCAAAAATCGGGGATGATTCTAAAAAAGAAATTGTTTTTCAGGAAATTTCTTTATGTGTAAAGCGACTAGAAAATACATTGAATGGGCTAATCGAAATGATTGATTTTCAAAAAAATAATAATAGAATTTCTCGAACTATAAACCTAGCTCAATCTTTTAATGAGGTGATCGAGCAATTAGACTACGATATAAAAGATTCAAAAGCTGTCATAGATACTGATATTCCTGAGAATCTAAATATAAATTTCATTAGAGCTTATATCACAAGTATTTTTTATAATTTGATGAGTAATGCACTTAAATATCGAGATTATGACAAAGAATTAAAAATTCAAGTTTCTGCGAAACAAGACAAAAATTTTGTCGTAATAAGTATTTCTGATAACGGTATTGGAATTGATTTGAACCGTTATGGACACTTTTTATTTCAACCATTTAAGCGATTGACGGTTGAAAGAGAAGGTACTGGAATTGGACTAAGTATTATTAATAATGTAGTACGTAAAAATGGTGGTAAAATTAAAGTAGAGAGTACTTTAGGAAAAGGTACGGAGTTTAAAGTTTTTCTTAAACCATTAAATGTATATGAAAGTTCGACCAATTAATTGGAATATTTTATTTATTGATGATTCAAAAATTGAAATAAATTATTTAAAGTTATTTTTTCAATTAACAGATGTTCCTTTAAATCCTTCCTTTATTAATTCTGCTACAGATGCCATCAAAATACTTGAAACACTTGAAGCGTCTAATTTTCCTGATATTATTATTGTAGATATTAATATGCCATTAATGGATGGATTTGAATTTGCAGAAGCTTATTTTAATGCATTTAGTCAAAAATATTTGAATACTCGTTTATTTATTTATAGTACTAGTATCCATTCAACGGATATTAGGCGTGCAGAAACCACAAAAGGTGTTTCAGGATTTATTCCTAAACCTTTTACTGAAAACACTTTTAGTGATTCAATATATTCACATTTACCTAAGAATATTAAAGTAACTTGTGAATAATATTTGATAAGTTTTTAAAAGATTGACAATAATTATTTGATTTTCTTTCTTAAATCAAATATTTCAAAGTTTTTGTTGGATATTAAAGATATATGTATTTTATGCATATGTTTGGCATTTTTTTTGATTGTATTCTCTACAATATGATAATACTTGTTATTATTATTACCGAAATAAATAAATTGTTAAAATATAAAGAGATAACATTACATGTGTAAAATGGAATACCTTTATTTAGCGAATCGACTTAATGCGATTAGACTTGATCTCAAAGAGCTTAGAAAACAACCGGCAACAAGCATTAGTGAGAAGATCAAGATTTTAAAAGAAAAAAATCTCTTATTAAGAGAACAAAATAGATTATTATTAAGAAGACAAGCTTTTTTAAATAAAAGGCAAGAACTTAAAATAGCCAATTTTTAAATATGTTTTAAGTTATTTATTATTAGCTATATTCTAGAATTCACCCTACCTTTCTTTTTTCATCAAATTTTTTAAAAAAGCAGAATATATATTATTTATTTTATATATATTTGTTGTGTTTGAGCCTAACTACTTTAAAGTTGGTATGTATTATAGGTCATATAATATATCTTTCAGTAAGAGGAAACTATACTGATCCAAAAGGATCGAATATTAATTAGATAATTCAGGAGGAATATATGAATGTATATTTAACCAAAATTTTCCACTTATGAGTATTGAAACATCATTAAAAAGTAAAGTTCAACATAAGTTAGGTCAGGAATCTGTTCAAACTCATAGCAATCCATTAACTCAAACATTTCTTTATAAAACAACCCATGCAGCAGCACATGACCTAAGATCTCCGCTATTTGTTATTCGTTCTTATAGCCATTTATTACAAAAAACTCAAGAAAAGGAACGTTTAGAAAGGGGCTTTAAATTAATAGATGAAGCTACTTATAGAATGGAAAAAACGATCAACGAGTATATAGGATTGATCGATATTTATACCACCCCTTTTCCAACGAAAGAATTGATTTCATTTGAGTCTGCTTTTGAAGAAACGCAAAATGAGTTAGCAGGAATAATCAATCAAGTCAACCCCAAAATTACTACGGATTTTAAATCTCAACCTCAAGTATTTTTTAATAAAAAATATTTAAGAGACATTCTTACTTATTTTATAGAAAATGCAATTAAGCATAATATAGAAAAGGAAGATTTACAGATTAAAGTAAGTAGTGAAAGGATAGAAAACGAGATTGTTCTAATCATTCAAGACAATGGAAAAGGTATCGAAGGTGCGAAAGAAAATGAAAAAGTAAAAGATGCTTTTTATTCTGAAAATCCAGACTGTATTGGAATGGGACTCTCTAAAATACAAGCAATCGCTCAAGTTTCTCAAAATACTTTTTACATTGAAAGTCAGCCGCAGCAGATTACTTCTTGTTATTTTGTTTTTAAAAAATAAGAGACCAAAAAGATATATGAATGTGAGTGGTAGATTTTATTCTCGCATGATTTGTCCGAATAGTTGAAAAGTTTTAATGGCAGATTGTAAAATTTCTTCTTTATTGCCATTATGATTAAAATGTTCTTCAACAGTCTGACGAAAATTTTTCCATTGACCTAAAAATACAGAAACGTCATTACCAAAAAAATGATGTTTCTTCAACGTATTTAATTTAGGACAACTACTTAAATGTTTGCTGATTACTATACCTCCGAGAGCAGATCCTTCGCTCACATAGAGGGCTCCGATAGCGGCATTTTGAGAATCAATTTGATAGGAATATTTTTGAAATGTATCTAAGTCAATATCAGTATCCAGCGTTACTAAATCTTTTTTTAGAGACTGTGTTTTTTTATCCGTTAAAAAAGAATGAAAACCTGCATGGATAAAATTTTTTTGCTGATTAAGGGCTTGCTCAATGGTATGGTAGAATTCGAAATTTTGAATTAACAGTTTCTTATAATCTTCTTTCGAAATACTGTGATCAAGAATATATTTAGCTAAGTTATCTTTTTCGATTTGCTGATGAATGCTGGCGGTGTTTTTTTTTAAATAATTTAATATCATTTATCTAATGATTTTATTTTCTCTAATGCTCGTTTCATTTCAAGATAGCTAGCTTTGATCATTTCATTTTCTACTTTTACATTTTTTAGATAATCTTGTATTTCTTCAAACATTTTTTTATGTTTTGAAGTAAGTGTTTCTTTTTCTTGATTTTCAAAAATCTCTTCAAGATAAGGTAGTAGTTTTTTATGAAGTGAGTTGATATTCTTTTTAAGGATATACCCTGTCGCACCAGTCAAAATAGTATTCGCAGCCAATTCTTCATTATTAATCGTACCTGTAATGAAAATGAAGGGAATAAATCTCGGTAAAGTATTGACATAAGATAAGACATTCATGCCTGTAAATCCCTGTAATTGAAAATCACATAAAATAAGATCGGGTCTAAATTTATCAATAGAACTGGCTAGTTTTTCGAAATCAGTTATATGTAATATCTTTGGGAAGGATACTATTTTTTTGATTTGTCGCTCAATCAATATTGCATCAGCAGAATTATCTTCTATCAGTATTATTCTAATTTTCTTTTGAATCATTTTTTTAATTTGCTCCAGAAATGAGCATTTTGGCTATTATTTATGCTACGTCTCTTAATTAATAAAGCATCATTCTTAGTGTAAAGATAATTGATTTATTCATTTTCTTTGTTCAATTGAAAATAAAAAATAGCACCTTTTCCCAGTTCACTTTTGACCCATATTTTTCCATTATGCTTATCAATTATACGCTCTACAATAGATAGACCTATTCCTGATCCTTTAAAGTCGTCAACATTCAATCGATTGAAAACTTTAAAAATTTTCTTGTTATTTTTTTGATCAAATCCAATTCCATTATCCTGGACATAAAAGGTAGTTTTATCATAAACGCCAACTTTTACTTCAGGGGTCACTTCACGAGAAGAATATTTTAAGGCATTTTCTAAAAGATTTCTGATTAACAAAGTGATCATCGAAGGATCGCCATAAATTTCTGGAAGAGGCGTTTTAATAAGCACTGTAGTATTTGGATATTCAGGTGCAAATCCAGAAATTTCTTCCTCAAATATATTTTGAATAGATAATCTTTGAAATTGAATTCTTTTTTTGTCTAATCCAGAATATGAAAGAATATCATCAATCAATATATTCATTTTATGAACAGAACTAATGATAGTTTCAATAGACGATTTTCCAAAATCATCTAAAGAGTTATAATAATCCTCTTTTATGATTTGTGCAAAACCATCGATTCCTCGTAAAGGTGCCTTTAAATCATGAGAAACACTATAACTAAAAGATTCCAAGTCTTTATACGCTTTTTCTAGTCGATTATTTAATAGTTTAATTTCATCATATTTTTGGGCTACAAAATTCATTATGTTCTTCCGGAATTCCTTGACAACTGCAATTTCATTTTCTTTCCAAGGAGCGGCAACACCATCTTTAATTTCTTTCCATTTTTTGAAAGATTTTCTTGGTGAAAGTCTAATGTTTTTATCCTTTGAAGATTTGTCTTGTGGTTTTCCTCCCCAATATATAGTTTCATGGATTGCTGGTTTGAACCACAAAAGTGCATCATTTTTTTCTTCTGAAATAAATACACATAGAACGCCTGATGCGACATTCTTGAACGATTTAGTTTCAGGGAATTCACTCATCAAATGATTTGTATAATAAATTGTATCATTAGTAAGTTTTTTTATTTTTTTTATGATAAATAAAATTTCTTTTTCTGTAGGGCATTGACCAATAATTGTAAATTTATTACTCATGTAAATGGTAGCTCCTTGAGAATCAGTAAGGTCGTTAAGCGTATACTTATACTGAGATAGCCCATTTGGAATATTCCAGCTTTTAACAATTTGATTGATCAATTCTCCTCGTATTTGAGAAGATGATTTAATGATGTTTAATAAATCATCTGCTTTGATGATTTTTAATTGACTAGCAAAAAATTTGGTCAAAAATTTAAAAGAAAGTCGCTCTTTATAACTAATAGTTTTTGGACTATAATGGTGACAAGCAATCAAGCCCCAAATAGATTTACCAGAGACAATAGGCATGGTCAAAGTAGCGCCTACCTTCATATTGATCAGATATTCTATATGGACCGGAGATACTGCTCTTAATTCAGATTTGGATAAATCAAAATCGGTTTGCACTTTCGATTTAATATCTACAGGTGCAGCAAAAACATCTTTTACGATTCTTATATTCTCTAAATAAAAAAGACGTCGGGCGGGAACAGGAATATCCGTTGAAGGATAGTGCAAACCAAGCCAGCTTGTCAAATTTTCTTCTTTTGCTTCTGCAATAATACTCCCATTCCATTCGTGGTCAAATTGATAAATCATGACTCTATCGTAATTAAAATGAATTTTAATCATTTTAGCTACTTGATCATTTAATTCATTAGTATTCTTAAGATTGCTAATCGTTGAAACTAATTTGGTCAGCATCAACTGTTGACTAAAAGAATCAACACTATTTTTGACAGGTTCGAATTCCAAAACAAACTCCTTTGAACTCAAGTGGGCAGTAATGTCAAGGTCAATGTCATTAATAGTAAACGTAGTATAATTAATGTTAGAAGAATCAAGGTTAGAGAAAAGAACATCAATAGTTGCTGGAGGTAAGAGATCTGAAATAGGACGATCAAATAGTTGTTCTGGTTTTTCATTGAAAATGGTGTGACAATTTTCACTACATCTTGTTATTTTTTTAGTTGTTATATGTCCTGCGATTAACACTCCATGATTTTGGATTTTTCCAATTAAATGAATGGGCTCTTTATCACAATTATTCAAGTCAATTTCCCTTGAGTGAAAACTAGGAAGCGTTTTTTTTGACATAAAAAATTAATTTATTAAACGTATCTATAAAGATAAAAAATTTCGATACTATATGATCTCCAGATTTCGCCATGTCTTTTTTTTGGGAATTATACAATTTACCACAAGTGTTTTCAATATTTTAGTCGGAGGGAGTCTCTCCCAATAAAAAACAAGTAAGCTATTTTCGATAAACCTCCATATACCGCCCGATATATTTTCCAATAATATCAAATTCTAAATTAATAGTATGACCCACCTTTAAATTTTTGAAAGTGGTATGCTCAAAAGTATAAGGAATAATCGCCACACTAAAATGAGTATCAACAGGATCGACCACGGTTAGGCTGACACCATTTACACAAATAGAACCTTTGTTTACCAACAAATATTCTGGATTTTTTGGATAGCTAAAACGATAATACCAACTACCATCCGCCGTTTTTATTTCCGTACAAATACCCGTTGTATCCACATGTCCTTGTACCATATGTCCGTCGAGTCGAGCGTTGGCTAGCATCGCTCTTTCTAAATTTACGATGGATCCAATGGCTAATTCTCCAAGACTAGTTTTATCAAGGGTTTCCTGAATAGCTGTAACGGTGTGTGTGTCATTTTTAAGTGCGACAACCGTTAGACAAACGCCGTTATGACTGACACTTTGATCTACTTTCAGTTCATTTGAAATGGCGGATTTAATCGTGAAGTGGATATTATCTCCTTCGTTTTGAATATCTTCGATGGTACCAAGTGTTTCTATAATTCCTGTAAACATTAATGGTGTTTTATAATTAAAAAATTTGAGTGGATGGTAGTTTTGGAAATCAAGTAAAGGTTACTGGCCTGTTAGTAATTGGTTGGTTAGCTTTATCCGAATGTTGTAAGTGAAAGATTTCTTTTCTTAGTAAAATAATTAATTCAACAATTCAACAATTCAATAATCCTTAAGAAAGTGCTTTTATACGAGTATTCATTAATGCTAAAACCATGGCAAGTTGTTCTTCTCGAGTTATATTTGTATTGTCAATTAGTACGGCATCACTGGCTTTGGCGAGCGGACTATTTGTTCTGGTAGAATCGAGATGGTCGCGTTGGGTGAGGTTGGCTTCAACGTCCTGTAGTGCTGCGATAATGCCTTTTTGTTGTAATTCTTTGTAGCGTCTAATAGCCCGAATGTTGGGATCAGAAGTTAGGAAAATTTTTAATTCCGCTTCCGGAAAAACTATGGTGCCAATATCTCGGCCGTCCATTACGACCCCTTTATGTTCTCCGATTTTTCGTTGTTGCGCAACCATTGCAGCCCGAACTGCAGGAATAGCGCTCACTTGGCTAACTAGATTGGATACGGGCATATCTCTGATTTCAGTTTCTACGTTCTCACCATTTAAAAATGTAAAAGTTTGGCCGTCTATCACTCGAAGATCAGTATGAATGTTTTGGAGTGCATTATCAACGGATTCATCATTTTCGATAGCAATTTTATGACGCAGAAAATATAGGGTTACGGCTCTATACATAGATCCGGTGCTAATGTATAAATAACCACAGGCGTGACTAATATCGTTAGCAAGTGTACTTTTACCGCAGGAGGATTGGCCATCAATGGCGACAATAATTTTCTTCAAGATAAAATTTGTTTGGTACAAAGATAAGGCAAAAAGAAATAGCTTGTGAAGGTAAGTTTATAGATAAGATCACGAAGTGGTTCGGAGGTTTCTCAACAGACTGAGGAAAAATAGAATAAAGAGTATTCCTGCCCCCCACCAGCGTAAATTAGAATGGAGGAATTTTTCGGGTGGGTGTGGTAATAAAACTGGGGAAACATCTCCAATTAAGACAAAAGCGGCCCAGTAGAATGGGTGTGCAGAATGTGGGGAGGCATTTTCCAAAAAATGGCGTTTTGCTTGAGCCATTGCAATGTGTTTAGGTTGACCTAACTTTAATTCTATATAAAATTTTTCCATTAGTTTAGCAGTAGCAATATCGCTGATCTTCCATAGTGTTGGGACGACAGAGGAGGCACCGGAGTAAGTGAAACCACGTGCAAGGTTGATGATACCTTCGCCTTTAGAAAGTGAGCCGTTTGCCGTTTCACAAGCGCTAAGAACGACAAGATCTGCTTGGAGTTGGAGGCCATAAATATCTTTGATGTACAGTAGCTCATTTTCCAAAGAATCTTCTATCTCTTGAAAAGCGAGATACGAATAATTGGCGTATTCTACGTTTACTTTTCCATGAGTTGCTAGGTGTATAATCTGATAATCGGGAGCGAGTTTCATGAAATTATCTTCTGTTGCTTGTGCACTTTTTAACACTAAACCACTCCCAACTATTTTTTTGATATTGTCAACTTCTTGAATGTTGTGAGTAAGTCGACCAAAGTCACGTAACTTAGGAATAGAAAAAGATTTATTGTCCTCAAAGGTTGGAGCAAAGGCTAATAATTGATGAGTATAATTTTTTTTAGAAACAGGGCGTTGACATACAGCATTTGCTGAGTAGTGATAACTTATGGTGTATTTGTTTAATAAAAAAGGATAATCTCGATAGCTGGTATTAGGTAAAGGTAGATCGGTAAGCAATGCATCAAAGGATAAATTTTCTAAGAGATTATCGGGCAAAATAATCAAACGGGCAGGAAGTTTTCTAACGAAAGGAGCAATTAGTTTTTGGTACAAAAAGAATCCCGTCTGGTGATATTTTGCCAATGCATTTTTGGCCTTAGTACTTTCACCTGTGGAAGAAAGAATACTATTGTTGAATGTATTTAATGTTTTGGAAAGAGAAAAATCAATAGGTATTCGTTCGACAGAAAAATCCCATTTGTCAAGTATTAGAGCGTAAAGATGATTGATGCCAACATAATAAGAAATGATCCCTTCACCGGGTTGTAATTTATTTTGCAATAATGCAACTTCAGGTACGGCAATATGGTATTTTAGTTGGTAAAATTGCGGATAATTATCTTTAATGTTTTGCATTTTAATTTTCTGATTTTCCCTGTATTTGATTAATTGATCTCGGATCTTACTAATAACTGCTTTTTTATTATCTAGTTTTGCTTGAAACAAGTTTTTCTCTGTTTGAGAAATTTGAATATCGAGTGATTTTATTTGTTGGAGAACGGTATCTGGTAGTGCTTTGGTAATAGAAGTATTGGATTTGTTAAGACTTTCGTAGAGGATGTTGTTTTTACTTTTTTCTGATAAAACTAAAATTTCATATAACGCAGCAGAGTCGATCTGCTCTTCCCAAAGTTGAAAATTAAGATCTATGGCAGACTCAAAAAAGCCTGCATTATTTTTCATGAAAACTTGTCTGGATTCTTGATCGCTGACTGTATGTTTTACTTTTTCGAAAATATTAAGTGCTTCACGGTAAGCACTTTGTGCTTGGAATAAATAGTCCACCTTTTGCGATGATTGGTATAATGCATTGAGTATGCGTGCTTGTTCATAGTAGAGATGAAAAAGATTTTTTGGGAAAATTATTTTGTTAAAACGCGATTGGTGGGGAGGCCCACTTTGATCGATAAGTCTAAAAGCCCGTTCTACTTGTTGGTATGCCACTTCAGGTTGATCCAGTGCTAAATAACAACGTGCCATATTGAGGAAAATATCTGGTCGATAAACAATTGCTTTACTTCTTTTTTTTAAAAATTGATCAGCCATACGATGATATTGTAAAGCTTGTTGGTATTCTTTAGTTGCCTGTAGAATTATGGCTTTTTTTTCGAGAGCCTCTTCGTAAATTAAACTGCTTTTGTCTTTTTTGTGTTGAGTGAGCAATAAGACGGTATCAATTTCAAGAAGTGCTTGTCTTGTGTTTCCAATATCTAGGTAACTTTCTGCTAGAAAAATATATAGATTATTAAATTCAAAATCATCTAGTAGTTTAACACTTTTTAGTTGGTGTTTTGCTTTTAAGAAGTAATCAATAGATCGAAGAGGGGCGGTTTTTTTGTAGGTGAGAGCGAGGTTGATATAGTCTATTGCTAAATATTCGCTAACAGGACCTTTATCTTTTATGTCTAATTCAATTGTTTTTTCAATTAATAATCTTGCCTTATTAGTCTCTCCCAACACCAAGTAAGCATCAGATAAATTAGTATAAAATATACTTAATCGCCATTCGTTAATTCTTTGTTTTGTGGTATCAATAATTTCAGAAGCTCTGCTATAATAATACATAGCCTGATCAAAATCATATAATACTTGATGGTAATCTCCAAGTATTCGATGGCCGGCTAATTGTAAATCTATTTTTAAGGGCTTATTATTATCGATTGCTTTATGAATAATCTTTATATAAGGAAGATTGTCTGGAGAATTATATGATTTAGTAGACAATTCACAAATATCCATACACGCTCTAATTAGATGATTAATGAATTCAGGTTTATTCTGGGTATAGGTTACTAGTTGTTTATTATAATAAATGGTAGAATCTAGTATTGAAGATTTTTCGAGATAATACTCCAAAGAATCTTTACCATTCTGGGCTGAAGCTTGAATGAAGAAAAAACTAAACATTATCCCTAGCAACAAGGTAGGATGTGAATTAAAATTTCTCATAGTTAATTGTATGCAAATCTAAGATAGTCATTGTTAAGGAAAAATTATAGTTTTTCACATTTTTTGGAATTCACTTCTTTTTTTAAGTACAATTTGGTGACACTATTTTTTATCTTAAAAAAGAAAAAAGCAACAAAATTACAGTGAAAACCGTAATAAAATTTGTTAATTTGTGACAGCGTTTATTAGATATACCCTCATATGAAGAATTTAATAGAAATTTCAAAAATCGTTACAAAGAAGAAAGTGAAGAAAATCGAAATTTTCGATGATCATTCTTTAAAACATAAAGGAAGTAAATTCAATGAGTTTTATGAGGCCCTAATTCTGGGTAAATTTAAAAACGACCGGGATGCTGCTACATATCTTTATTCCTGTAGCCCTACGGATGATAAGTACCGTCAGCTTAAATCTCGGTTCAGGAAGCGATTACTTAACACCCTTTTCTTTTTGGATGTGAACCTACCATCGGCATCTGGGTATGATCGAGCTTACTTTTCTTGTAATAAAGACTGGACGCTAGTTAAAATCCTTTTGAGTAATAATGCCCCGCACACAGCAGCAGCTCTAGCGAGACAGATACTGACAATTGCACTGAAATTTAAATTTGCTGATGTGATTGTCAATTGTGCCCGTATCCTGAGAAAATACGCGGCTGATACAGACAATATAAAGAACTACGAAACTTATGATCAGTATAGTAAACAATTTCAAAACGTATTAGATGCAGAAATTCGTTCCGAAGAACTCTATCAACGGGTGTATATGAACTACCATCGACCACACGCTAAAACCGAAGAACTTAAAGAACGAATTGATACTTATTGTGAAGCATTGGTAGGGCTGTCGGAGATATATGATAGCCCGATCGTCCTTTACAATATGTACTTAGTATGGGCGTACCGCTATGAAATGTTACATGATTATAAAAATATGCTGGAAGTATGCACAAAGGCAGAAAAATACATAGAAGATAATCCTAGGTATTATCAAAATGAAAAACTGGCCACTTTTCAATTGAAAAAGATGTCGGCATATCTCCATCTGAGAGATTGGAAAAATGGAAAAATCAACGCTGAAAAATGCCTACAATCGTTTCCGGTAGGTAGCGATACCTGGTTTGATTTTATGGAATACTATCTACTACTGGCATTGCATACCGATAATTTCTTGAATGCTATCGCGATTTATAACGATGCTACAGGAAATAATCAGTTTAAGAAGTTGGGGCAATTAACCAAAGAGAAATGGAAAATTTATAATTATTATCTAAACTATTTAATTGATAGTATGGGAGAACAAAATCCCATTATGTTGGCGCAGCGTACGAAGGCTTTCCGCCTGCAACGATTTCTCAATGATCCGATCTTATACAGTAAGGATCAGCGGATTTTTACTGTGCTGGTCATTATGGTACAGATATTATTTTTATTGGAAAAGAAAAGCTACAACGCTGTTTCTGAAAGAATTGACCGCCTTAAGTCATACGCAAACCGACAATTGAAAAAGGACGAGTATTATCGGGTCAATCAATTTATTCGGTTACTACAGCAGTTGCCCAAAGCGGATTATAATCCTACCTATTTAACAAACACAGAAAAATATTACGAACGTTTAATCGAAACACCTTTCCGTTACCGGGGATTTATCTTAGAATTGGAAATAATTCCATACGAGAAGTTATGGAATATGCTTTTAGCAAGACTCTAAAAAGTATTAGATGATGTCTTTGAGGCGGAATTGAAAAACCTTTCGTTCTCCATTTCTTTTAACAACCACTTTTATTTTTTTACCCACCTTCCCTTTTAGTTTTTTATTAATGGTGGGTAAGTCCATAAATATTTTAGGGAGACCATTGATTCTGATTAGATGATCACCAGGTAACAATCCGGCTAGTGCGGCAGGGGAGTTGGGAACCACAGCTCTGATTTCGTATTTGTTTAATCTTTCTCCGCTAGCAATCGTTACTATACCACTGCGATCATAGGAGAAATTCTTGTTATAATTTTTCCTAGGTTTTAGATAGAGTAGAGACCGATTATAATCAATCATCACCGTAAAGCGACTAAGGACTCCATTACCTATAATTCCATCTCGGGTCAAAACCAACGAAGAGTCTGCCGCAATATTTGGCAATTCTTGAAAATTAGTAATTATATTTGAAAATGAAAAAGGATCGAGATTCAGTTCTTTAATTCGTCCTAGATATCCTTCCATAAATCCTCCCAGTCCCATTCCGATATTTCCAGTAACTGTCGTGGCGGGAAGCTTAAAATCTGGGTGTGTATTTGTATATAAAAGAAGCGATAATCCAGCTCCAGTATCGATTAAAAATTCTGCGGGTATCATTAATGAATCTCGCAGATAGATATTATTATTTAAATATGGTTTTCCTGCTTTTATAGTAATTGGATAACTTACATACCCTTTTTGCTTTTTTAGGCTTCCCGGATCGAGAAGCGTGATTTTTTTGGTTTGGTAATTAATTTTTACAATAAAGTGGCGAAAAATATCTGATCCAATAATCCCATCCACTGGCACACCGGCATACTCTTCAAAATTGAAATAATTTTTATCCAATACTAGAATATTCTGACTGCGGGCTTTCACTCCAGGCAAAGAAATATCAATATCTTTGGCAAGGTGAGCAATTAAAGTAGTTGTTAAATCGGCACCAATTAATTTGAACTCTCGATCATAATCTACTCCTAACAGATCCGTAAAGGTTTTTTTAGCCAATATAGTATACTCCGCTCCAGTATCAAAAATAAAAGTGAGTGGTATAAAATTATTAAGCCGAATTCTAACGAGAATAAAATTATTTTTGTACTCAAATGGAATTTCTACCTTATTTCGATTATTCTCAAAGGTGAAAATGTCCTGAGACACAAGATCCACAGGAAGAAAAATGACAAAAAGTACAAATAGATATTTCACCAAGGTTCCCATTAGGGTAATATTAATTAGACACTTAATTTAACCATTATTTTGGGAATTTGCTAAAATTTAACCTAATTGTTTTGACTTTATATTAAAGTAAATAAGTATGCACAGAGCCTTACTAATCATTTTACTGGCCGGATACCATGTTCTATCAGCTCAGACTGATGATGGATGGACCATTACCGCTAAAAACATCAACCCTAACGAATATTATGGAGTAACTGTCGCCAACGGTATGGTTGGAATTGTTTCTTCCCCAGAACCACTAAAAGTAACTGATGTTATCCTCAATGGCGTTTATGATTATTATCAAAGAGGTAGAGTCTCTAATATCTTGAAAACCTTCAATCACGTTAATATGGAATTGGACGTTGATAGACAACGGATAAGTCGTAAAAATATTCGTGATTATAACCAGACTTTAGATATGAAGAAAGCAGTGCTCACCACTATTTTCAAGGTAGAAAATAAAGCTACGGTCAAACACAAAATAATAGCACTTCGACATCTGCCTTATACAGCTATGATCACCATAGAAATAACAGCAAATGAGGCTATTGAGATTACACCCATGAGCGTCATTGAAGCACCCAATCATTTGACGGAAGTAAAAAATTATTACGCCGAAATTGATCGCCCCCATGTCAAGATCCCTCTCATGACTTCCGTAGGAAACAGTCCTTCTGGTAAACACAAACTCGCCGTATCTAACAGCTTTATTTTTCCAGAAAAACATGGTTTCGAACCAGACCTAATCCACGAAGATTGGGATTACAACCGACACCTGACTAAATTTCACAAAAAATTAGAAGCCAATGAAACGTATACTTTTTCCGTAGTTGCCTCTGCTTGTAGTACTGAACATTATGAAGATCCACATAACGAAGCAGAACGACTGACTATCTTTGCCGCGTTAGAAGGTTCTGATAGGTTAATCACCAGACATCGCGCTGCTTGGGAAGAACTCTGGAAAAGTGATATAGAGATCGATGGCGATATTTCAGTGCAGCGGGATGTAAGGTCTGCCCTCTATCATCTCTATTCCTTTGCTCGTAAAGGAACCGCTTATAGCCTGAGTCCAATGGGGTTATCTGGATTGGGATATAATGGACATGTTTTTTGGGATACAGAGTTATGGATGTATCCGCCTTTGTTAGTTTTACAACCTGATATCGCGCGTTCTTTGTTGGAATATCGTTTTGAACGTTTGGATGCAGCGCGGCAAAATGCTTTTGCACATGGGTATGAAGGCGCTATGTTTCCCTGGGAATCTGCTGGCGATGGTTCAGAAGATACCCCAGTCTGGGCATTGACAGGACCTTTCGAACAACATATTTCTGGATGTATTGGCTGGGCGACTTGGAAATATTATCAAGTGACACAGGATCGTGAATGGTTAGTGACGAGGGGTTATCCTATGTTAAAGGCCATTGCCGATTTCTGGACATCAAGAGTAGAGGAGGGGAAGGATGGAAAGCTACATATTAACAATGTGGTGGCTGCTGACGAATGGGCTGAAAATGTGGATGATAACGCATTTACAAATGCAGTAGCCATCTTATCATTACAGTATGCCACCGAAGCTGCCAATGCCCTAGGATTAAAACCAAACCCGAACTGGAACAAGACCGCGGATGGAATTCCAATCTTACGAATGGCGGATGGAACTGTTCGAGAACACGCTTCTTATAATGGAGAAGCCATCAAACAGGCGGATGTAAACTTATTGACCTTCCCGTTGAAACTGATCACGGATGAGATAACCATGCGAAAAAATTTAGATTATTACGAGTCTAAAATTTCTCCTAATGGACCAGCGATGGGGTATTCAGTATTATCAATTATTCATAATCGACTCGGAGAAACGGACCAAGCTTATGATCTTTTTATTCGTGGTTTTCGTCCCAATCAAGTACCACCTTTTGGTGTCATTTCAGAAACTGCTGGTGGTACGAATCCTTATTTTGCTACTGGAGCGGGTGGAATGCTGCAGGCGGTATTATTTGGTTTTGGTGGTTTGGATATCACCAATCAAGGTATCGAGAAAGGCTCCGTAGCAATACCAGCAGCTTGGAATAATTTGAACATAAAAATTAAAGAATAAGGTGTCTAGTAAGACAATTTTTTGTTTTTTGAGAACAGATAGTTTCGTAACTTTGAGAAAATTTTTTGATTATGAATCGATTGAATATATATATCTTTTTAACACTAGTTCTAATTGCTTCTGCTTGTAAAAATCCGCAGGAATCTGGTGATTCTCAGATCTACAATCAAGAAGCTACGCGTAACCCAGTATTATTGGATCGATCCGTTAAGAAACTAACGGATGTGATTGTACATGATATTTTTTCGCCTCCCGTAGCGAGTCGGAATTATGTTTATCCTCTAGTGGCGGCTTACGAAACACTGCGCCACGGATATCCAAAATATAAAACCTTGGCTGGACAATTGCGAGAACTGAAATCCCTACCTGAACCCAGCGCTGATCAAACGTATAATTTTGAAATTGCCGCCATTCAAGCGTTCCTGAAGACGGCGCAAAATTTCATTTTTTCTGAACAGAAGATGGAAGAATTTAGAAGTGAAATATATGCAGAGTATGAGAAAATGAACGTACCCAAAGATATTTATGATCGGTCTATTGCCTATGGAGATGCCATTAGCGCTCACATCATGGAATGGAGCGATGGTGATTTATACAAGCAAACCCGAACCTATCCCCGCTTTTCAGTAGAAGATGTACCAGGACGTTGGACACCAACCCCTCCGGGTTATATGGATGGAATAGAACCACACTGGAATAAAATCCGACCAATGGTGCTTGACTCTGCAAGACAATTCCAACCTCTACCACCGACTAAATTTGATCTAAAGAAAGGAAGTAAGTTTCACAAAGAGTTGATGGAGGTATACGAAGTAGTTAAAAATGCAAATGAAGAGCAGATTGAAATTGCGAGTTTTTGGGACTGTAACCCCTACGTAAGTCACACCGTGGGGCACGTGATGTATGCTACTAAAAAAATTACTCCTGGTGGTCACTGGATGGGGATTACCCGAACCTCCACCCGCAAAGCAAGTTTGGATATGATGGCTTCAACAGAAATATATACGATGGTTGCCATTGCCCTTTTTGATGGATTTATCAGCTGTTGGGATGAAAAATATAATAGTAATCTAACGCGTCCTGAAACAGTGATCAATGGCAGCTTTGACGAATCTTGGTTACCACTTTTACAAACACCTCCTTTTCCTGAGCATACCAGTGGACACTCCGTTATCTCTACGGCTGCTGCCGTGGTATTGACCGGAAAATTGGGTCCTGCATTTTCTTTTATAGATAGTACAGAAGTAGAATATGGTTTACCACCTCGTTCTTTTAAATCATTTTTAGATGCTTCTGAAGAAGCTGCCATCAGTCGACTTTATGGTGGAATTCATTATCGACCCGCGATTGAGTATGGGGTAGATCAGGGTAGAAAAGTAGGGGAGTTTGTTGCAGCGAATTTGGAAATGAAGAAATAGAGGGACTGGTCAGTCAGTTGGCTATTGATTGAATGATTTTCTGTTAATGCGTAGAAAAAATTAGATGGAAATAGGATAGTGGAAGGTGAGAAGTTTGCTTTGTTATTCTACTGTTAGATGTTAGTAGAGAATTTTTGACTGTAATAAAACAACAGGTGTAAAAAAGATGCACACCCTGCCGGGTGGGCCCACCCTCTAAATTTGACCGAAGGTCTGTGTATGCGCGCCTCACAGCGAGCAAAACCAACACCAAACTCCTGACGAAATCTATAACTCGTACAGCTTCGCCACCCTAATGCAGGATAACTCCCACTTTAGTTATTTAAAAAAATCAAAAAAATAAGCGCGCTGTGAACCTACCGGCAGGACAGGCGGGTTCACATTAAATTAAAAAAATCCTGCATTTGCCTTAACTACTGTACTAGACAAGACAACCTAGTCGCAAGATAATTAATTGTTTTTAAATTAAAAAATAAAACACAAAATATTTTAAATTTAATTGAACTTTTGGCAAAAGTCTAGTTATTGAATAAAGTCCAATATGTCATCTCCAAAAAATACAACCCCCGCCTTCTACATCCTCCCCGTTATTGTTGTTGCCCAATTTTGCTGCACCTCTCTATGGTTTGCCAGTAATGGAGTAATGAACAATCTAATTGCTGATTTTGATTTATCACCACAAGCTTTAGGAGGATTGACCTCTGCGGTACAATTTGGTTTTATTGGTGGTACACTGGTATTTGCTTGGTATTCTCTGGCAGATCGATTTTCCCCTTCTCTTGTTTTTCTTCTTTGTGCTATGTCTGGTGCGTTAGCAAACCTTGGGGTGATTTGGTCTGGACATAGTTTGGGAAGTTTATTGTTTTTAAGATTTATAACCGGATTTTTTTTGGCTGGCATTTATCCGGTTGGGATGAAAATATCCGCAGATTATTTTGCGGAAAAGCTCGGGCGATCTTTGGGGTTTCTTGTTGGTGCACTAGTGATTGGAACCGCATTTCCACATTTGCTAAAAGTAATAATCGGCGAAACCCTATCATGGCAGTCGGTGTTGATAATGACCTCTGGTCTGGCTACCTTTGGCGGATTTTTGATGTGGTTGTTAATTCCAGATGGACCGTACCGTAAAGCAGGGCAACGGATGAATGGACGGGCGATTTTTGACATGTTTCGTTATCCTAAATTTAAAGCAGCAGCCTTTGGTTATTTTGGTCACATGTGGGAATTATATGCCTTTTGGGCTTTTATTCCCATCATGTTAGCGACGCATCAAGATTTACATCCCGGTATCAATACGGATATATCATGGTGGTCTTTTTGGGTGATTGCAGTGGGAGGACTGGCGTGTATATTGAGTGGTCACCTATCTTTAAAATTCGGGGCTTCCAAAATTGCTCGGTTAGCCTTGTTGTTTTCAGGAGCTTGTTGTTTTCTATCACCGCTGTTTTTTCAGGCACCCTTTCCAATTTTTATCTTATTTCTTTTCTTTTGGGGAATGGTGGTCATCGCAGA
>CAZYAC010000012.1:25341-28269 GCA_964645475.1 uncultured Saprospiraceae bacterium
CCTTTCCAATTTTTATCTTATTTCTTTTCTTTTGGGGAATGGTGGTCATCGCAGATTCTCCTTTGTTTTCGACCTTAGTCGCCAATAATGCCCCTCCAGAAATAAAAGGAACGGCACTCACGCTGGTTAACTGTTTAGGTTTTTCTATTACCATTTTCAGTATTCAATTATTGACTTGGTTAGAAGGAATAGTACCAGGCACTTATATTTATGTGGTATTAGGAATTGGAGCAGTGATTGGTTTGAGACAAAAAGGGATTTGAGTTTGCAAACTATTGAATAAAAGTAGGATGCTATAAATCTTTATATGTTGGCTTTATTGAAATAAATCTATCGTCTACTAGTTTTTTAAAGTTTGTTTTATGAAAACTGAGTTAGAATTTTTATTCAATATTGATTTATTGAATATTCAACATTGGAAATTCCTATTTTTTCTTTCCTTTAGCAAAAACGTTTAAGAGCATACCACTTATAATAAGGAGAATTCCAATAAAAGCTAAAAACTGATAGGTCTCTCCAAAAAATAAAAATCCCATTATCAACGCATAGATGATTTCCATGTATTTAAAAGGAGCAAGAACACTGGTTTCTTCCATTTGAAAGGCTTGTGTCATAAATATCTGTCCAATTAATCCAAAAACTCCGATTCCTGCAACGGATAACCACTCCGTTCCAATTGGCATTTGCCAAATAGGAAAAGAACATAAACCGACCAGCAAGGAAACGACCATAAAATAATTGATGATCGTCAAATAGTGTTCTCGTGCACCTAGATACCGAACCAGTACGAAGACCATTCCTACAAAAACAGCAGAGGTAATGGCAAGTCCGAGACTGATAAAATCTATACGAAGATCAAACCCTTTCAAAATAATTACTCCAGAAAAGGCAATGGCAAAACTTATCCATTGCCCTCTATTTATTTTTTCTTTTAGAAAATATGCTGCCAGCATAGCTCCGAAGATAGGGCCTAAATACCGGATCGAAAGAGCTGACCCTAAAGGAATCCTCTGAATGGCTAAGAAAAAAGTAGCGAGCGAGATGACTCCAACGATACCACGCAATAGCAAGAATTTAGGCTGATGTCCAATAATGGAAACCTTCTTATAAAGCATGTAAGGGAAAATGAAAATAAAAGTACCGAAGGATCGAAAGAATACAATTTGTAACGCAGGGAGGTTGCTAATGTCTTTGGCCATGACGTTCATTATAGCAAAGGATAGGGTAGCGATCAGAATGTAGACAATTCCTTTTGTAAGCATAGGTATATATTACAAACGGAATTCGTTATGGTTGTGAAATTATAGACCTTACTAAAATAAAAAATGATGTGGCAAATAATGTTAGCTCATCAATTAAATTGGCAGTATAAAATGTTTAATAAATTGGGCAATCCCGCTTTTGGCTTTTCCCTTAGCATCTGCATCGATAAGTACGAGGTCTTCCGGTTTTTTCTTAAGATAAATTCCACTTAAAAACACATCGAAGATATTTAGCTCTGACTCGACGTGAAAGCGAGCATTTTTATCCCAAGCCAAAATTCGACTGGTAGCGACACTTGCTTCCGCTTTTGGATCTCCTGTAACTGCAGATTTTCCTTGAGTGAGTAAAATGATTTTTCCAGGCCCTTTGGCTGAAGTAAAAATAATGCGCCCCATTAGTAAAGAGCTAAGTCGGAAACTGATGATAGCAGAGAGTTGAAGGGATTCACTCATTCCGACAAAATTAGAAAAATGAAAAATAACTTCTTCTCCTTCTTTTACTTCCCATTCTACGAATTCCTGACTACCAATACTCCGAAAATAAACTGGCTCGTCTCGTTTGTCCATTAGAATTTTATTCATCAAATAATTACGAGTGAAAATCCTAGCTAGAATCGCTTTAGTAATTTGAGGTAGCGCAATTTTAGGAGCTCTGCCACTAGGCTCGTAAGCACGAGACACGAAATAATTATTGGTTTCCTTGGCTGGAATGGTGTATTGATGACCCGACTTAGT
Organism: uncultured Saprospiraceae bacterium; assembly: GCA_964645475.1. Classification (GTDB taxonomy): domain Bacteria; phylum Bacteroidota; class Bacteroidia; order Chitinophagales; family Saprospiraceae; genus JALZUU01. The sequence continues at coordinate 27,339 of CAZYAC010000012.1, forward strand.
GATGTTGCCCTGGGAAGACTTCGCGTCGCTTTCCATAAAGGTAACATAGTTTTGGGTATCGTTAGAAAAAGCTACCCGTGCGAAAACGTACATAAAACTTTTAAGGATTACAAGCCCCAATAAAATATCCAGAGAAATACTCAATAGTAAAATAGACCAAAAAATAAAAGAGATAGATTTTTGTGTTTTTTGGTTTAACCCTTCCAATTCTTCACAAGCTCGATTAGCGGTCGCATGAATGGCAACAATCGCTTGGTCGGCACCTTCTGCTCCTTTTTGGGTGGCTTGGATTTCAAGATTCTTAAGCGATTGCTTTCTCACACTTTTATAAGATTTATTGAGTTCGCGTTTAGTCCAGTTTTTCACTTCACATTTAACTCCTAGAAACCCACAGTCTTCTTGTTTGAATCCGCTAGATATTTTTTTTAAATCGTCCGGAATATCATTCCCAAACCTCTTGACCATATTTTTGGGCACCTTACCCGTTTTTTTGGCTTCGATGATCATGGCTTTTTCTTGCTCGTTTATTCGGTGATAGGTTGCCTGTGTTTGTTCGTCCATCGAGTTTTTCAGGTCTTTTTCAAATTGTGGGATTTTATATTTTTTTTCGGAATCTGTGGAGACGACAAAGCTATGACGATATACTGCATCCATCGCAGATTTATAGATTTTATTGGTGATCTCCGATCCTGGTATAATCAATAGTAATAGCGGACACCAGTAGAGAAAAGTCTTACCGAGTAGTTTTAGCATATCGACAAAACCAGTGTTTTTAAAAATGTCTATGTTTTGCTTTGTGGCATAATATAGAAACCTAAACAAGAGCGCATACAATAGAAATAGCAGTGTTTCTAATAAGCCCGACCAAAAAAAAATGATCAATAATATGGAGAGGAAAGAAACAGAACGCAATTTTCCTTTGCTAATAAAA
>CAZYAC010000012.1:28369-30367 GCA_964645475.1 uncultured Saprospiraceae bacterium
TGCTAATAAAAGTTCCGGTGGGCTCATGCCTAGATCTGTACCTTTTGACTTGATGGGTTCATCTCCAACAATAGCGTGGCGGCCGTTGCTAATAAAAGTTTGATATCCTGTAGGGATGTTTTTGATATTAATTTTGGTAGCCATAATTTTTTTAATTTAAAAAGGTTAAAAAATATTCGACAACTACGGAACAGATTATTTGCTATGGTAGTTGTCAAATAAATGCCTGAACGCCGATAAAATAGATACTATGTTTTGCGTCTTAATTTCTACCTGCCATCACTCCACCATCCACATCAAGGATACTACCTGTGATCCACGAAGATTGGTCGGAAAGTAAAAAAGCAATACTTTGTGCGATATCATCCGCTGTTCCATTACGTCCAATAGGGTGGAAATTATTAAATCCAACCAATGCCTCTTTTGCTGCCGCTTCGCTGCCAAACACTCCGTGATAAACAGGTGTATCTACAACTGCTGGAGATACTGCGTTTACTCGAATTTTATGATCTGCTAATTCCATGGCCAAATGCTGAGTGAGTGCGTGTAATCCTGCTTTTTGCATAGAGTAAGCAGAAGAAGGCGTTGCTTTTACAGCTTGCTTTGCCCACATAGATCCAACACTTACAATAGAACCACCACCACTATTTTTCATCGCTTTGGCCGCAGCCTGAGTAAGAAAAAAGAAACCACGATTAAGGTCTAGATAAGCATCGTAATCTTCGGCTGTATGATCTAAAAAAGGCTTAGGACCAAAAATTCCAGAAGCATTTACTAGGTAATCTAGATTGTTTAATCCTCCGATTTTTGCAACCAGTGCATTTACTGCTTCACGATTAGTGATATCTACACGGTGCTTGATTAAATTATTAGCATCAGCAATCTTGTTAATACTTCTCCCTACTACGTGTACAGTAGCATCAGCTGCTAGTAATGTTTGAGCGGTAGCTTTTCCAATACCACTGGTACCTCCAATAATTAATGCGGTTTTTCCTTCGAAATTATACATAAAATTTAAATTTATAGACAGACAAGTCTGTCTGTTGGTTAAGAAAAATATAAAGACTATAATGCCCTTTTGTTTTTTTATAAAAAAAATAGAATTTAAGCGTACGCTGTCAAGATCTCTTTTAATAGATTTCGACTTTCCCGAATTGGCCAATCTTCACCTTGCAGATGACTTTCGGAGACTGCTCCTTCGTAGAGTAGGTAAATCCGTCGACTTAATTTATTTTGTTTAGCAGTAGTTAAATTTGGTTTATTTTCGCTAACCAACTCAGTGATAAATGCGAGTAACCCTTTTTTTCCTATGCGAATTTGCTTAGCGATGTGCTGATTATCGCGAGGAATTTCGGCAAAGGTTCGTAAACACCAGCAGCCATTAAAATTACCGCTAGTATAAAACTTTGACAAAAAGTCTATGATCCCTAGTAGTTGAGGATTTCCAGACTTTTTAGTCAAACAAAATGCCTTCATTTCTTGGATCAATGTCTCGTCTCGACTTTCAAGATAAGCAATACAGAGTTCTTGTTTTGATTTGAAATGATGATACAGCGTTGCCTTCGCAATCTCCGCCGTAGCGATGATTTCGTTAATTCCGGTTAGATTATACCCTTTTTCGTAGAATAAATCAGAAGCCGTTTTAATAATATAAGCTCTGGTATCACCTTTCATAATCACTATAACAGACAAGTCTGTCTATTTGTTTTGGAAATATTAATTTTTTTAAATAATAGGTAATTCTACTTACCTAGTAATCTACAATTGATGTTAAGTGGTTCTAAACTTTGAAAAGTCGAATTTTGATGTTAATATTACGGTAAGTTGTTTTGAAAATTTTTGAACAGCTGCAATAATTTATTCTATGGATTTAATTCCCCGCGCCCGGAAAATACTAGATCAAAACTGGAAAGGTGGTTTTACCATCCCTACTAGTAAACTTTACCCTTTTCAATGGAATTGGGATTCTGGTTTTGTAGCCCTTGGACTGGCTCATCA
>CAZYAC010000013.1:0-29919 GCA_964645475.1 uncultured Saprospiraceae bacterium
AAAAAAAATCTTCCGCTGCTCATAGCTGGAAATATTTCCTCTTGCTACCCGTAATTTTAGTTATTTGGACTGCTTTTGGAAATCCATATTCAGGCAACCAAAATACTCCTTTTATTTCTATTATTACCGCAGACGCTACTGAAATGGACTTGCGAAACACACAGGAAGTTTACCGAAAAATGGGCGAAACTTTAGTGATTAACGAACTCAAATTTAATGACGAAGATCGCTTATCTACTTTGAATATTACTTCGATGTCTGTTAATAGAGGTAAATGTACTTCCAGTATGGATGGGTTTGAATCTTACAGCTATATTGTTTATAGAAGAATTTCTAACAAGAGTTTTCTTTGCGGATCTAACCTATCCAAGGCAGGTTTTAAAATACTGGATAAGGAAGAAAATTGGGATTTTATTTTTATCAACGGTCAACGTCCAACCCGGGAAAAGATCAACAAGTTAAAGCGTGATACCGAAAAATGGCGCGTTGAAACCAAAGAAAAAATAAAAAACACTAATCCTAGATCAACAGCAACGACTTTCTATAATAACTTTACAGAAAAGAAAAAAGCCATTGTAAAAAATCAAATTACCTCCGCTAAAACCACTACTCTTTATTATTTAGACGGACTAAAAACGAATAAAACAATCGATGATTTTGACTATAAAAATATCAGGTCTATTAAATTAAATAAAAAATTGACCAACTATTACGATAGCAAAGGAGATTTAAGAGAAACGTTGATTGATACCCTTGAAGTAAAGATAATTAGTCAGTAAGAAAAAGATATACTTAAAAGAGGCGCAGAGATTTTAAATCCGCGCCTCTTTTATATTTAAATGCAATTAAGAAAGCATCTTCAAGATTTCGTCTACGTACCGGCGATCATTACAGAGGCGTGGCACCTTGTGTTGATTACCAAATTTACCCCGACGGCGCATCCAGTCAAGAAAAGTTCCAGAGGGTAGTGCGTGTAATTCTAATTCTTTTAGTGCCATGCTTTTATACCGCTTGGCTTCGTAATCCGAATTGATTTTTTGTAAATTTTCGTCCAGTAGTCGCTTAAATTCCGGTAGACTTTCCGGCGCCTTCTCAAATTCAACCAACCATTGGTGTCCTCCCTGCTGATCTGTTTTCATATAAATGGGTGCGGCCGTATATTCGGAGACAATCGAGCGAGTTGCCTCACAGGTAGCCCGTAATGCTTGGTCCGTATTGGCAACTATTACTTCCTCTCCAAAGACATTTATGTACTGTTGAATTCTCCCGGTAATTTTGATTTTGTGGGGCTGGGTGGACGTAAACATTACTGTATCTCCAATCAGATATCGCCACAGACCAGCGTTAGTAGAAACCAACAAAGCATAATTTTTACCGACCTCTACCTCTTCCAATGGAATAGCGATGGGATTTTCACTTTGCCATTCAGAAGCTGGCAAAAATTCAAAATAAGTTCCATTATCTAATAGCAACAACATATCATCTCCGTCCAAATCGTACTGTGAAGCAAAATATCCTTCCGACGCATTATACACTTCCCAATAATTTACCTGATCAGAAGGTAGCAGTTCCCGAAGTTGCTCTCGGTAAGGCGCTAAGCTCACTCCGCCGTGAATGTATGTTTCAAAATTTTTCCATACCTCCAACATATTTTCTTTACCGCTTTGAGCTAAAATATGTCGAAAGAACACAATCGTCCAAGTTGGTACTCCACCTACCATTTTTATCTGTTCGGCAATCTCCGGTTGAATGGCAATTTGGACCATATTTTCAATCTTTCCTTCCCAATCAGATTGCAGAACCGTTGTAATATCTGGCTCAAAAAATGGGCGAGCTACATAAGGCATATTTTTCACCATTAATGCAGATACATCACCGCATAGCGTTTCAGGAAAGGGAGGATAGTGATTATTACTACCTGCCATGATGAAGTTTTTTCCTGAAAAGATACTGCAATCGGGTCGTCGATTGTATAGTAGCGTCATGGTATCCCAAGTACCTTTGATATGGTTTTGTTTAAGGTTTACTTTTGAAACAGGAATGAATTTACTTTTATCACTAGTGGTGCCGGAGGATTTAGAAAACATTTTTACTTGGCCGGGCCATAAAACATCTTCTGTCCCTTCCATCATCTGAGAAATATACGGCTTGAGTGAATCATAGTTCTGAACAGGCACTTGCTGTGCAAAGTCCGCCTGATTTTTAATCATAGAAAAATTATGCTTCTTTCCCCATTCCGTATCACGAGCAGCATGCAATAATTGAGCAAGTTGTGTCTGTTGTGCCTGATAGGGAGCTACAATAAACTGTTCGATTTGACGAAACCGACGTTGGTAATACCAGCGAAAGATATTATTGGCAAAGTTTCTCATACTATGAAGCTAGTAATTTCTGAATAAAAAAAAGAATATTCTATTCACAAACCCAATACGCCCATTCTAATAAAGAAGCTGTTTAACCTAAAAATAAATACCAAATGGCTATTAGACTTTATTCACTTACCCGCCATGTAATAATAATGCTTATTTTTATCATCCATAAATAACTTAACTCCATGGGACTCACTTTCCATTATCAGGGCACCATTAAAGAAACCAAGCGAATCGCAGCGCTTACGGAAGAAGTAAAAGACATCTGCGAAACGATGGACTGGCGTTACCAAACTCGGAATTTTGAATTCAGACTTGATGCGCATGTCATGCAACACATTGGTTTTGCGGGTCATTCCAAAATTGTACTTCGTGGTATTATGTTTTGCCCACATCCAGAATCAGAATGGGTCTATCTCTATTTTACTGAAAAAGGACAACTTACCAACCCTGCCACGCTTCAATTTGTAGATACCAGTATCGATCCTAAACTCATCTTTTCTGCTTATACCAAAACTCAGCAGGCAGGACCCGAAATACATATTGCCATACTTAAACTCATCGATTATTTAAATAGAAAATATGACCTATCTCTGTTCGTTACCGACGAGGGAGAATACTGGGAAACCAAAGATGAGGTTCGTCTGAAAAATAATTTTGAAAGAAATGGGGTACTCATTGATATGGTAGCACATGCGCTGGAAGGCACAGAAATCACCCCGGCCATGACACCAATGGGCATTCTGAAGCAAATAGAGGATATTCTTAAAAAGATCAGTAAAGGATAGAGACAACGCATGCGTTGTCTCTACACGCGAATTAATTCAGATAATTTTCTTCAAAAAACGCTCTATATCCCGCCAAGGATTTACTCTTCAATACCGTTCGGTAATTATTCTGAGAAATCGGATAGATCTCATATTCCACACCATCTGGTAAGAAGCTTTCCGCGTTTTTAGTAATCCCTTCATAATACGTCATTGCCTTATCCTGCGACTTAAATCGTCGAATTACTACCATCGGTTGATCTCCTAAAGACACAGGGGAAATACGCAGTTTGGCAAGTTTATTAAATTCTGTATTATAGTTGGAAATAGCCGCCTTCGCCTCATTAAGGGAAATATCTGTTCCTCCAGTGATCAAGACGATAAAATAGTGTAGTTTTTTCGGATCTACTTTATATTTTCCAGTATTTACAGGATCAGATGCGGAAGCTTCACTCAAAGGTCTTTTACCCGCTTCTCCTTGTCCTAGTAATTTTAAAATTTCCTTAGCACGCACTTCCTCCGGCGTATTAGGATATTTACCAATCACTTCACGCAAGCCATTTTTATAAGCATCTTTTCCTTCCAAACTTCCTTGACTCATGGCACTCAGTAACGCAAATTTTGCTTGTAGCTTATTCCCTGGTCCGAATTCTTTTTGCGCTGCGGCAATCCGTTGCGCAACCTCTGTATATTTTCCATTTTCAAAATTCAGATACGTTTGATCATAATACTGCATCAATGCCTGGTCTTCTGCCCGACTCTTGGAGAGGAAGTCCGGATCCGTCAATACTCGTGCGTAGCTGCTATTAGGAAATTCGCCCGCCAATTTATCATAGTATAACTTAGCCTTAGAGGTGTTATTTAAAGCAGTGTGTGCTAGATAGAGGAAATAATATAGCTCATCTCGGTTTTCAGCCGTTGGAAAACGACGTTCTCTTTCTTCTAGTATTTTGATAGATTTTTCGTTGTCCTCTAGTCGATCTCGATATAATCCACCAAGTTTTAGCATCGCCTTCGCAATTTCTTTTTCCGACTTAGCCACGTCTGCGGGCGTGCTCGGTACATCGCGAAAGATGTTTTTAATATCGTCTTCCGTCAACTCTCGACTAATGTCTTCTTCTGCAATTTCTTGATCATCGTCTAGACTACGTAATTCGCTTCGAGTAGATCGACGCCAGTTGTCTTCTAGTTGGCGATCTCCCCATCGTTTACGAAAATCTTTAAGTCCTTTTTTTCTAATTTTTTCATTGTAAGCCCAATAGTTAGACTTAGCCGATCCAGGTCTAGATTTTTTTGTAGTTGGTTTAGCCGATGTTTTCAAATTTTTAAATTTCTGATCTTCTTCTTCTTTTTTAATTTTATAAGCCAGTGTTCGACGTTCATCATCAGACATATTGCTGATTCGAAGTAAGCTATCTTTTTTCTGAATAATCAATAGGTTGGCAGCAATACCCGTAAGGTTATTGGCATATTCGGTAACCTGCCCGTACCGTTCATCGGTTTTTGGTAATACTTGCAAAGTACTATCGTAATAAGCCTTCGCTTCTATAAAAGATTCTTTATCAAAATATAATTGTGCCAGTTGCAAATAAGATTCCCCTTTCTGCGCAGTATTTCCTTCATTGAATTTTAAAGAAGATTTTAGATATTCGATAGCAGCCAACTGGTCATTATCTTTTAATGCAATCGTTGACATTAGAAAATAAATCTGATCCCGATATTCGTAGTTCTTAATATCCTTGGTCATCTTCTGCAAGGTCTTACTAGCTTCAGCTCCACTCAAGGTTCCAGCCGCCCAACTGTTGCGAATTATGTTTAACTGTGCGCTGAATTCCATATCGTAGGAATTACTGAATTTCCGCGCCTGAGCAAAAGCCATTTCAGAAGCTTTATTGTCTCCTTGTTGCTGATAAATCTGCGCCAAAATATAAGCATACCGTGCTTTCAGCTGACGATCCTTACCAAGTTCAATCGCTTTTTTGAGTGGTTCAATGGCCTGATCGAAGTTTTTTTGTTTGATGTGGTAATGCGCTTTTACGGGAGCTAGATCTCTCCTGACATCTTTGAAAGTAGCTGGATTTTTTTCCAGTTTACTAATTAATCTTTCCGCTTCATCATACGCTTCTCTTTCGATATAAGTCCGAGCCATCCATAATTGTCCTTCTTGGAAAGCCGGACGATGTTTCATGAAATAACTTTTTGCTTTACCCTCTTCCTTTTTCTTTACGATAGGTTCATTGGTATCGAGGGTTTTAGGTGCTTCTGTTGGTAGTGGTGCATCTTTACTCGATTTAGTATTTGCATCTTTACCTGTATTTTTTCTTCCTTCCTTTCTTCTACGTTCTCGTTCTTTTTTCTTCGCTTCTGCTCTTTTTTTAGCCGCTTTACGTTTTTCTTTTTGTGCTTTTTCTTTCTTTTTCCTAGCTTTTTTTCGGTCTTTTTTGGTTGATTTCTTTTTTCTGGCTTTTTTCTTTTTACCGTTAGCTGCCGTTCGTTTGATACCATCTTTTTCACGTTGAGCTACGGCCTCGGGGCTAAATTCTTTTAACATGTATAGCAATGTTTCTTCCGCAGATTCATAATCTTGCTTCAAATACTGTGCTTTTCCAGCCAGAAGGTAGCAGTCATCACTCCAGTTACTTTCTGGGTGCAAATTGACCACAACCGTTACTTTTTTGACTGCCTCGTCGAGATTACCGGCTACGGCTTGTGGATTATCGGCAGCTACATAGTCAAATACGGGCAGAATTTTCGTATAATTATCTGGATATTGCTCGCTAAGTGCAACGGTACTTTCCTTGATCAGAACGTCGGCATTAAAATAAGCGTTATAATGTGCCGTAACGTTATGATAAAGCTTGCTAATTGGGCCATCTTTTTGATCTTTTTTCTTCTGCACAGCGCAGGAAGTCGAAAAAAGCAGGATTAGACCGAAAATGAAGAGTTTATTGATTTTTTCCAAACTAAAAAAAGGTTTATTTTCGTGAAGCGATACCAACTTATTTTTACCAAAATAACAAAAATAGGTTACGTAGATTGCTTTGATTTTCAGATACTTGCAAAGATACAGGTAATTATTCAAATTTAAGCAATGCTTTGACAGGTTAGCCCACTTACTCAAAGCAGGCATTATTATCTACTTTAAAACCGATTTTCAGCCAATTTATTATAGTATTAACAATTCTATACTGTGGAAAACGAAAAAAAAAGAGGTCGTAAATTTATTGAGAAATCTAGGGAGAATTATCGCCTGATTGTGATGAACAACGAAACCTTCGAAGAAGTTGGTTCTTACCAGTTGTCTCCACTCAACATTTATATGGCCATTTGTGGTGTAATAGCCATCGTTGCATTCCTTGTTTTTCTGCTTATTGTAGCTACTCCTATCAAACGTTACATTCCCGGATATGGCAATATACAGGAGCATAAAGAAGCGCTTCGCCTTACTGCAGAGCTAAATGCTATTAAAGAAGATTTAAGCGCACAAGAGGCCTACACTGAAAATATTCGAAAAATCCTAGTTGGAGATATCGTGGAAGTTGAAAGTCAAGTAGCTGCCATCGATACCAACGCCACAGAGGATATACCCGATAGTTTACTCAATGTAGAAAGAATCCGAGAAGACGAATTACTCCGTAAGGAAATCGAACTAAACGAACAATTACAGAACAGACAGACAAATACAACCGGTAGTTTGGCCATGAACAACCAAATTTCACTCGAACAGCTCTATTTTATCCCACCTATTTCAGGCGGAACGATCAGTGAACCTTATGGACCCGACAATAAACATTACGGAATTGACGTAATGGCACCAAAAAATACGCCGGTCAAAGCCATTATGGACGGCTTCGTCTTCACCTCCGACTGGACGCTGGAAACAGGTAATACCATTGGTATCCAACATGCAAATAATTTAATTTCGTTTTATAAGCATAATTCCGTACTTCTAAAAGAATCTGGCAATCAGGTAAAAGCCGGTGAAGCCATTGCTATTATTGGCAATACGGGCACTTTGTCATCCGGTCCACACCTCCATTTTGAGCTATGGCACAATGGCAAAGCGGTAAATCCCGAAAATTTTATTATTTTTGATAAGTAGTCCATTTGTTTTTATGGACTATATAAGTAAATCAGCGTTTACTTTTCTCTAACCAAACATCCAACATTATTTAGGTACGAAGGGTTCCTATCCAGCATTACTACGGTCAGTAGTGCTGCGTTTGTGGTTATAGACTATCCTGATTTAGAGCTTGTCCAAATTTTCTCAATTTCGCACAATCATGAAAATTTAGACAAGCTCTTAAATACACAGCCCACAGAAAATTTAATGAATTGAAAATTTACAGAAGATGACTAATCTGAAAGAGACATTTAACGAAAAAGGAGAGGCAGTAAGCCCTTTATTACCAGAAGATATTAAGAATTTTCTCATCGATATTGACGGTACGATCTGTGATGATGTACCAAACGAAGAAGCAGAACGAATGGCTACGGTATTACCTTATCCGGACGCCCTCAAAATTTTGAATAAATGGTACGATGAAGGTCATGTTATTTTCTTTTTCACCTCTCGCACCGAAGCGCATCGAGAAGTAACGGAAACTTGGTTAAAGAAGCATAATTTTAAATATCACGGTATTCTTTTTGGCAAACCTCGTGGCGGAAATTATCACTGGATTGATAACCATATTGTAAAGGCTACCAGATTCAAAGGTAAATTTACAGACTTAGTGGTTAAGAATAAAGATATTGAAGTTTTTAAATAACCCGTACTAACGTTAAACCTTCCGTGCTAGAATGTCTTGAATTGCTGATTTTAACTCAGGATGTTCAAACCTAAATCCTTCTGCTTCTATTTTTTCACTCAATACATTTGATCCACACAATACCACATCGGCCATTTCTCCCATTGCCAGTCGCATAGCAAAGGAAGGAGATGGAACAATTAAGGCTGATTTGTCTAGGGCTTTTGCCGTGATTGCTGTGAATTCTTTGTTGGTTACTGGATGTGGTGCCACGCCATTATATACGCCTTCCATCTGCTCATTTTCGATGGCCATCATAAACATCCGGCATATGTCATCGATATGAATCCAAGAATAAATTTGTTCACCGTTTCCAAAATAAACCCCTAACCAGAAATTAAATGGTAATAGCAATTTTTCCAGTGCACCTCCTTTGGTAGAAAGCACTATTCCAATCCGAATCGTGACCGTTCGCATTCCCGTAGTGGCAACTTCTTGAATCGATTTTTCCCATGCTACTACACTTTCAGATAAAAAATCACCTGTACCCGGCGACGCCGATTCTGATAAAGGTTCTGTCCCTCGATCTCCATAATACCCAATAGCAGAAGCAGAGATGTAAGCCTTTACATTTGGGTATTGAGGTAGTAATTTTGCCAATAGTTCATTGCCTTTTACTCGACTATCAATAATTAATTTTTTGCGTTTGTCCGTCCAACGTTTGTCTGCCACTCCGGCACCGGCAAAGTTGATCAGAAAATCTGCTGACGACAGTGCTGCTTCATCTATTTCCCCTTTCATGACATCCCAAACGAATGTTTTATATTTCGCATTGGGATCTGCCCTACGACTCAATAAGTGTACCGTGTGGCCTTGATCAGTCAGCATATCACTTAGCCGACTACCAATCAATCCAGTTCCTCCAGCAATTAATATCGTGTACATGATTGTTTTTTTAAGAAAACAGTTTAGGTAATTTAATGTTTAAATCCGACCTAATCATTGAATAAATCAATCTTTTACTGGGTTCATATTTATTTTTTATATCTTGAAGTGATGTTAAAAAATATCCTGATGCCCCTCTTTTGCTCTTTAGTAATACTCCTGTCTCTTGGTAGTATTCAATGTAAGCGAGATACTCCAATCGTCGAAGCGGGTACCGTGGTAATTAGGTTGGCAGCTGAACCAGAACAAGTTGATCCGTTGTTAGGACGTACCTTAGCGGATCGTCAGTTAAACAATTTACTTTTTCTTACTTTATTAGACTATGATCCTCAAACACTGGAATTAATTCCCATATTGGCCGAAACCCTACCCACCGTCGACGCTATTACGAAAGGTCCGTGGAAAGGTGGTATTCAATATGGCTTTACCATTCGGGAAAATGCGACTTGGGATAATGGTTCTCCTGTCACTGCCTCAGATTATATTTTTACTTTTAAAACTTTACTCAACCCTGGTGTGAACGCAGCTCCTTTTCGTATCTATTTTAATTTTTTAAAAGACATCATTCCCGACCCGCTCGATCCTAAAAAATTTACCGTCCTTACCGATCGTCCTTACGCAATGGCATTAGAAGCACTTGGTACTGTTGGTTTGTATCCCGCATATTTTTACGATAAAAATCAGCTAACGAAAAATATACGCATCACGGATTTGACTGATACTGAACGGATAGACTCCATCTACCAAAACACCGCTGTATTAGAAACTTTTGCAAAAAATTTTAATGATAAAAACCCTCATCAAACCCTCGGTGGCAGTGCTTATAAAATCACTGAGTGGATCTCTAAACAACGAATTGTCCTCACCAAAAAAAAGCAACACTGGACCGAAACAATTCCATCTTTATCTTCTATTCCAAGTCAACTTACTTTTAAAATAATTCCTGATGCAACTAGCGCGATAAGTCTATTATATAATCAAGAATTAGACGTCCTTACCGGTATTCCTCCCGATCAATTTAAGATCCTAAGAAAGGAACTTGCGACGAATTATCATTTCTACACACCTCCAAAACTAAGCTACGATTATATCGGCATCAACGGAAATCAAGACCGACTTTCCAATCCAACTATACGGCGAGCGCTAACTCAGCTAGTCGATGTAGAACAGATAATATCTGAAATCTGGAATGGCCAAGCCCAGCGCACAATTGGTCCGATTCATCCATCAAAATCCTATTATCATCAGAATTTGGCAGAGATTCCTTTTGATCCAACTCATGCAGATTCATTATTAAAAAGCGCTGGTTTTGGTTCAGATAAAGCGACTCTCCAGCTTCGTTATTTTTATAATATTAAGAATGAAAAAGCGGCAGCAATTGGGCTGCTGTTAAAAAAAGCGGCCCAAGCCATCAATGTCGAAATAATACCCACAGGAATGGAAATCAAAGCCTTACTAACTACCTACCGGCAGAGAGATTATGATTTGATTTATCTTACTTGGACCACCCCACCGGGATTGGACGATTTACGGCAAACCTGGCATAGCAGCAGCAATGTGGCCGGTGGAAGCAATCGCACCGGATTTGGGGATAAAATTTCTGATCAGCTGATTGATCAAATCAGAATTTCTTATGATTCAAAAACCCAAAAAGAATTGTATCTTCGTATTCAGGAGATTATTTATCACGCACAACCTTATATCTTTTTGTATACGCCATTAGAAAGAATGGCGATTCATAAACGCATTGCAACTCAACCTACAGTTCGCTATCCTGGCTATACGATTGGCAGATTTAGTTTTAAATAAAAATAACCATGACTAGAATTTTTCGTTATTCTTTAATCCTTCTTTTTTGTACGCTAAGCCTATTTTCTTGCCGTACTGATCCCGCGACGTCTAAGACGACTTCAACTTCAGAAGCTGCTACAGAAGCGGTGGTGACTTCTCGCTTACGTTCAGACCCTACCTCGCTCAATCCAATGATGACTGCTCAGGGAACTGATCTACAGGTCATATATAATATGTTTCAGAGCATGATCGAATATGATCCATATGATCTAAAGCTCAAGCCTGTGCTGGCCAAAGCAATGCCAACGGTGAGTTATATTGAAGAAAATGGTGAAGTAATAAGCACAAAATACGATTACGAAATAAAGGCCGACGCAGTTTGGGAAAATGGACAACCAGTGCTTGCTTCTGATTATGTTTTCACCTTAAAACTAGTCATGAATCCTAAGATGACTGGTACAACGGCAGCATATCGTGCCTATTTTAGAGCTATCAGCAATGTAACCGTCGATCCAGAGAATCCAAAAAAATTCTCCATCACTATTGCTCCTTTTAATTTTAGAGGAGAATACACTAGCGGTGGCTTTCAAATTTTACCAGAATACGTTTATGATCCCAAAGGGTTGTTAAAAAATATAGAAGTCAATGATTTACTAAATTCTGAAAAAGCAGCAGCATTGGCCGATTCTGCTTCTGAGCTTCAGACCTACGCCAATGAACTCAACACACCGGAGTATAGCCGAGAAAAAATTTCTGGTAGTGGGCCGTATAAACTCAATGAATGGGTAACGGGTGAAAGACTTGTTTTAGAAAAGAAAAAAGATTGGTGGGGAGATGTCTACGCTAAAGAAAATGGCATGTTTGAAGCATATCCCCGTCAGATCATTTATCGTCCTATGCGTGATGCTACTCCCGCAGTGGCCATGTTACAAAACGGAACACTAGATGCCACATACCAATTGCCCAATGCTACTTTTATGGAATTAAGAGATGATCCCAACATTACTAAAAATTATAACCTCTTAAATCCAGCAAGCTTAATAATTAGTTATGTTAATATCAATACTAACAATCCAAAATTGAAAGATAAAAAAGTCCGCCAGGCACTATCCCATCTAATGGATATGGATGAAATTATTAAATCTGTTAAACAAGGGATGGGTCAAAAATTAAGTAGTGTTATTCCTTCTGAGTTACCTTATGCTGCCAACAATTTAAAGCCTTACGAATTTAATATAGAAAAAGCCAGTCAACTTTTAACCGAAGCTGGATGGGAAGATACGAATAACAATGGAATCGTGGATAAAAAAATTGACGGAAAGCTAGTAGAAATGAAATTAGAATATATCATCTCAGCAGGTAGTGAAGTAAGTAGTGATATCGCGGTCATCTTTAAAAACGCTGCTAAAAAAGCAGGCGTAGAAATCAATGTATCACCCGGAGAGCGAAAGGTAAACATCAAAAAAATTCATAACAAAACCTTTGAATTAGCTCCTGCTGGTGCTAGACCTGACCTTGACTATTATGACTTCTTTGATTTTTGGCATACGACGGGTCCCCGAAATTATCCTGGATTTGGTACTGCAAAAACGGATAAAATTATTGAGGAAATTCGCTCTACCACAGATGATAATCGTCGCAATCAATTGTATCAAGAAATACAAGAAATCATTTACGAAATGATGCCAGTTATATTTTTGTATCGAACACAGGATTGCGTAGCCATTCACAAGCGCTTTGACAATGCTAAAACCTCGATTGCTTCGCCCGTTTATACCGAAAGACGGTTTATTTTAAAAGAATAATTCGTGTTCAAACGAACTTTAAAAAAGCTAGGTTATTTTATACCTACGCTGGTGATTGTTTCGCTCGTCGCCTTTTTTTTGAGCAAGCTAGCACCCGGCGACCCCGTAGCACATTATGTCCCTCCGATTGATGCGCTACCGGGTTCTTCTTATTCTGTAGCATACTACGAAAAACAATACACCAAATATTCCCGTGAGCTGGGTTTGGATCTTCCATTATTTTATCTAGCGCTCGAATCAGCAGCATATCCAGATACTTTCCATCAGGTTGTTTTGCCTCGACAACGGGAGCTATTGGACAAGCTCGTAAGCCAATATGGTAATTGGTCAGAAATCCAGGACTATTATGGCGCGTTAGAGACCTTAGACAATCTATTTTTTCAATGGCCGGATTCTATCGCCCCAGATAATCGTATCAATTTTCAGCGTACGGTCAGTAAACTTTTTTATGCTTACGAAAATCCATCTATCCATAAATTATTTGAACAGCTAAAAGAGGAGTTATTGGTGGTACGTCAAAAATCTTCTGGCGATCTCGTGATTAATCTTTTGTCTCCACCGCTGACTCTAGTAACAGCAGCTTACCAACAAATTAAGGATACCGCTACGCCCAACAAATTGGCGCAACCAACCATCCGTTGGTACGGAACCAACAACCAATACCATCAATGGATTACAGGTTTTATCATGGGAGACTTTGGACGTTCTACTCGTGATCGGCGCCCCGTTTTTGATAAAATAAAAGAAGCTGCTTGGTGGACTTTATCTATTAATTTAATTGCCATTTTCCTAGCTTTTGCCGTTTCCATTCCGATTGGTGTTTATGCTGCTAATCACGCCCAAAAGTTACCAGACAGAATCATTGGTTTTTTTACTTTTGTTTTCTTTTCTATTCCTCAATTTTGGATGGCGATGTTGCTGGTAGTTTTTTTAACCACGCCTAAGTACGGAATGAACTGGTTTGCCTCGGTAGGATTAGGTGACCTAAATTCCAGTGCTCCTTTCTGGGATCGTTTTTGGGAAAGGTTGAGCCATTTGATCTTACCCATTTTTTGTGTCACCTACGGAGCGATCGCTTTTATTTCTCGACAAGTAAGAGGAAGTATGCTAGATGTAATTCAAAAAGATTTTATCCGAACGGCGTTTGCCAAAGGATTACCTCGACGTCAAGTAACTTGGCGCCACGCCTTCCGCAATGCGTTATTTCCTTTGATCACTTTGATTGCGCTGGTTTTTCCCGCCGCATTAGGAGGATCTGTTGTGGTAGAGGTGATTTTTAATATCCCTGGAATGGGGCGACTATTATTTGATTCAATTATTGGTCGTGACTGGCCGGTGGTTTTTATGGTGTTAATGATTGTTACGTTGTTGACTGTTTTGGGAAATTTGGTGGCAGATGTTTTGTATAATTTTGCTGATCCGCGGACAACTACTAGTTAAATAGGCTAATGAACTTCTTTCGGCCCCTTACCCGCACGATCCGCAATTATTTCTCCTTTTTCACACAATGGTAATAATTCCGAATTGATAAAATCTTGTACAGGAGTTGCAATATTATCTGGATATAATAAATGTAAATTTGGTCCTGCGTCGAGACTGAAGTAAACAGGATGTTTGGTCTCTTTTCTAAAATTACGTAATAATTCTATTTGCGCTAAAGTATTGGGTCGCATCAAAATATAGGAAGGTTCCGAGGTCATCATCAATGCGTGGAGGGTAAGTGCCTCGTTTTCAGTGATAGTACCAAAGGCTTCTAGGTCGCCGTTTTTTAGGGCTACTTGTAAATTGGCAAAACGGTTATTCGCTTGCGCGTAACGATTCTCCGCAAAAATATTTCCTTCCATCAGACCATGTCCCGCAGAACTGGAAACACTTTTCTCGCCTTTACTAACAATCAAAATGTCATCGTGAAAATCCTGGTAAATTTCATGCAGCTGATCACCAAATGGTACTGCGTATAAATTTGAAGATCCTGCCACCTCGGGTGTTTCTCCCCAAACAGCCATTGTACTATAAACAGAACGACAAGCACTACCTGATCCCAAGCGAGCAACATAAGATGCTTTTTGGTAAAACTCGATTTGTGAGCTGAGGGTACCAAAAATTTCTTTTTCTAACGTGCAAAGACAGAGCGCCAAAGCACTCATACTAGAAGCGGAAGAAGCAATTCCGGCAGAATGTGGAAATGAATTACTGGATTCGACAACGAATTCTAACTGCGTTAAGAAAGGGAAAATATCCGTAATACTCGTGAGAAATTTTATCAGTTTGACGCGAAAGGCTTCGTTGGGACTTCCACCAAATTTAAAATCCAGAATGATCGCATCGCTAGGTTTGTCTTTGGTCCGGTAGTTCAACTTTGTCGTAGTCGCTGCGGTGTCCAAAGTAAAACTGATGGAAGGATTCCGAGGTAATTGCCGTCCGTACTTTCCCCAGTATTTGATCAAGGCTAAATTGGAGGGACTAATCCATTGCGTTTGTCCGCTAGGAGATTGATGAGCTGAAAGTCGTAGATTGGAATTTGTATAATCAAGCATGAATAAAAATTTTCAGGCTCAAATGTACATAGAAACAATTAAACTGTCTTTGATAATTACTATTAGTTTTCTCCGATCACTTCGTGGGAGATATTAAAATCTTTTAGCACCGCATCCAGAAGCGGATCGTCACCTACATGATAGCCCTGCTTCAAATTGTATCCATTGATTTTTCCAAGCCCTTGCCAAAGACTGGCATTGATACCACCTCGAAGATTTTTAATCAAAGTATAAAAAGGTGTATCCAGTTCTTTCTCAATCATTTTAATCAAGATATATCCCTGGGTTTTGGTCAACTTTTTAAGTGGCGTCTTAAATTCTTTTTTAAGCTGCTTATTTAACTTTCTAATATGTTTTTTGCGCTTTCGCTTTTTCATATTCTGAGTCGTGTATTCTACTTCTCGGAAGATTTTTATTGCATCATTAGCGTAAGGATAAACAACCGCGGCGTACCTACGATAGCGAAGATATTTTCGGTAATCATCTCTGTTTTCAAATTTACGCATAGAAGAAATTGAAACATCTTCTAAATCGGCAATGATAATGGTATCCGTATCCGTAATCAAAGCCGTTACAATTTGACCATCGAGTTCAATCTTTTCTCTCCGTTCACTAGTCTGCCCGTTAAGTACAGGTGCTAGCGTTACCAGAAAGAATATTATATATGTTAGCTGCTTCATTACTTTGGTGTTGTTTATCAATTATCTCTTAGACGCTATTTAATACTAAAATAACGCCAAGGAACTGTTATATATTTGTTAACCATTCCTTTTTAAGGGACACTTAACGGTTATATTTCTCCCTAAATTTACGATAAAGCGCCTTTTGTTTATTATCTAAACTAATGTCTTTGCCTCTAATAAACGCTTTTTCGATGTCCGAAGTTCTCATATCCAACACATCTCCAGTTGAAATAATCAAGGTAGCATCTTTGCCTGTCTCAAGGGTTCCGACCGTTTTATCTATTCCCAAAATAGTGGCAGTACTTAGCGTCATTGCCTGAATGGCCGCCTCCATAGGAAGTCCGAAACCGACTGCCTGTCCCGCCTGAAATGGTAAATTTCGTTGCTGCCAATAGCCTTCTCCGCCAATAGCAAATAAAACGCCAGCATCATGTAGCATCTTCGGCGTTTTGAAGGATTGATCAATATCATCATCGTGACGGTAAGGTAATGACTGGGTTTGGGATAGAATAACAGGGATTTTATGGGTAGCTAGGAGATCAGCTGCCCGGTAACTATCACGTCCTCCCACAATTACGATTTCAATACCGTATTCTTTTTTGAAAGGGATGACCGTGGTGATACCTTCCGCATCATCCACGTGAATAAATAGTTTACTTGATTGATTAAACAACCCACACATTGACGCTAGTTTCAGGTTGGTATCTTCGACCGAAGATTGCTCGCAATAAGCACCAGCCTCTGCCAGAAATTGCTTTACCTCACTTACTTGCTCTCCGTATTTTTTATTTTTAATTCTTCGTGGATTTCCTTCTCGCCATCCAGTCCAGGTCATCATAGAAGGCCAATTGAGGTGTACACCATCGTCCAGTTTGTAAGCAGCATCTTCCCAGTTCCAGCCGTCAAGTTCTACCACACTGGATGTTCCAGAAATACTACCTCCGGTGGGTACCACTTGGGCCAGTAAAATTCCATTAGAACGAACGGTGGGTGTTACTTTTGAATCTGTGTTATAAGCAATGATAGAGCGTAAGTTTGGATTAAGGCTCCCCACTTCATCCGCATCTCTAGTAGCCCGTACTGCTCCGATTTCGACCAATCCGATTTGAGAGTTTGGCGCAATCAGTCCAGGATAAATATGCTTTCCAGTAGCATTAATTTTTTTCCAGTTTTTAGAATTATCTGTTTGCGTACTGGCTGCTCCGACTACGGTTAATTTTCCATTTTCAAAACCAATGACACTATTTTCAATGACCTGTCCATTACCAAGATGAGCAGTAGCTCCAGTAATTAAAATGGGCTGTGACTGTGCGGGAGCTGGTGTTTGTTGTCCAATAATAGAACCCAAGAAAAGAATAGAAAGCGTTATAATTAATAATATATTTTTCATGTTATCTTATTTTTTAATTGAATAATAAAATGCTGTGCGAATATCCTCCTAGTTGTGCATTTCATCCTCGGCATCATCACAGTGATAATGGTGATGCATTTTACCACCCACGGGGCGTGTTTTACCTCCGCCTTTTTTCACTTCTAACATTTTATTAATCAATCGAGTCCGTTCTTTTTGTACGGCTAATTGTTTTGCTTGGTCTTCGTTGCGATCAAAAAATCGAATACCATCGATAAACGTTTGTTCTGCTTTCGCATAAATGGACATTGGATGATCTGACCAAACGACGATATCCGCGTCTTTTCCAGTTCGGATACTTCCAACCCGATCATCAATGTGCAATAGTTTTGCAGGATTGAGCGTGACAAATTTCCACGCATCTTCTTCCGATACTTGGCCGTACTTAACTGCTTTGGCTGCTTCCTGATTCAAGCGTCGAGCCATCTCCGCATCATCTGAATTATAAGCCACAGTTACCCCTTGCTCATGCATAATGGCACCATTATATGGAATCGCATCTATCACCTCATACTTATAGGCCCACCAAT
Organism: uncultured Saprospiraceae bacterium; assembly: GCA_964645475.1. Classification (GTDB taxonomy): domain Bacteria; phylum Bacteroidota; class Bacteroidia; order Chitinophagales; family Saprospiraceae; genus JALZUU01. Next base: position 17,587 of record CAZYAC010000013.1, read on the forward strand.
CTGAGAAAGAAGAACCACCTGCACCGTGTTTTTTCATTTTATCCGCTACTTTATATCCTTCCAGAATATGCGTAAAGGTGTTGACTTTAAAACCCATATCGTCCGCTACGTGCATGAGCATATTGATCTCAGACTGAACATAAGAGTGACAAGAGATATGACGTTTTCCGTCCATGATCTCGAGTAGCGTTTCTAAATCTAGATCTTTTCTAAATCCAGGCTGATTGCGTTTTTTCCGATATTCTTTGGCTCGAGTAAAGGCATCTACATAGACTTGTTCCACCCCCATTCTCGTATCTGGAAAACGGTTATTAGAACTACTTCTAGATTTTTTGACATTTTCTCCTAAAGCAAATTTTATAAACCCAGGACTGTTCTCCATTTTCATATCTTCCGGTGCAAATCCCCAGCGCAATTTAATAATCGCTGATTTACCGCCAATAGGGTTACAAGATCCGTGTAATAATTGTGAAGTGGTAACTCCTCCTGCCAACTGTCGATAAATATTAATATCCTCAGAGTCTACCACATCCTCAATGCTTACCTCCGCAGTACTTGCCTGAGTACACTCATTGACACCTCGAGAAATAGCAATGTGGGAATGTTCATCAATAACGCCACAAGTCACGTGTTTTCCAGTTCCGTCAATAACAGTGGCTCCAGCAGCAGGTAAAGATTTTCCTACCGCTTTTATTTTTCCATTTGAAAATAGGACATCGGCATTTTCTAAAATTCCATCGTCCTCATTGGTCCAAACCGTTGCATTACGGATCAATACGGTTTCGGCTTTGGGAAGGGATTCATTTCCGTACGCCATGAAAGGATAAATTACAACCCCCATTTCTGAATCCTCTTTGACTTTATCTTTCTTCTTTTTATCCTTTTTCTTTTCCTCCTTTTCCAGATCACCCGTTCTTACTGCTGACCATTTTGTCCAACTACCATTTCTAGCTGTTCCATTTCCAGACCAGAGGTCTTTAGTGAATACTCCCGTTAAACTTATTCTTTCAGCAGCTTCGGCATCTGGTTGAAAAGATAAATTGATTACTTTGTTTTGAATACTGGATTTTACGGTTACTTTCGTCGAGTCATTGATAACGATTTTCATCTTCGCATCATCTTCCGCCTCAAGTTGATAGGTTTTATTGCCTATCTTCAAATCGTATTTTCCAGCGACATCAGGTGCATTAGGGTTAGAAAAAATAAAAGGCTTTCCTTGAATCCAATGATGATGAATTTTTGTTTTTTCGGCAAAGATCTTATCCGACGCGATAAAGAAATTAGCTAGTTTGCCTTTTTCTAAACTTCCTACTTGGTCATAAATATTAAGCGTTTTTGCTGGAGTCTGTGTAAGTGCTTTCAGTGCCTGTTCTTCGCTGAGTCCGGCTTCAATCGCTTTACGAAGATTTTTCAGAAAGGATTTTTTATCTTTTAGTCCATGGCTGGTCAAAATAATTTTCACTCCATTTTTAGCTAATACGCCTGGATTGGTTGGTGCCAGTTCCCAGTGTTTCATATCACTGAGTTCTACTCTCAATGCATCGTAGGGCGCCTCAACATCAAACGCTTTCGGAAAATTCAAATTAAGAATAAAACTGTTTCCCGATTCTTTAATCTTTTCCAATCGCTGATATTCATCTCCTTTTCCGTAAATGATATAGTTATGATTATGTGCTTTCCCTAATTTAATCGCTCGCAGGCTTTCAAGAATTTCTCTGGTTTCAAAAATCTGGGGTAGCGATTGTACCTCGTTCCAGGCAGCCAAAGAGAGATTGGTTTCTTTTTTTTGACTTTTATACCAATCACCATCCAGAAAAGTTTGTCGAAAAAGTGCAATACCTCCCATCAATGATCCTGGATAACTTTGGGTAGACGTTCCTTTTTTAAAGGAAAGATGATGAGCGGCTCTCTCTTGAAGGATTAGTTGATGAGGGCGATCTTCACCCAAGGTAACTATGGTAGCAGTACCACGAGACATACCATCCATCCGGTGAGCAGACACTGCACCGAACCCAATTTGCCGATAGCCTTTTGCGGTTTTTTTATCCACCGTAAAATGTTCATGAGCTTGAAATTCTGGTTGTAAAGCTTGGTTCCACGAATAGGCACCCGATTTCTTAGAAACCATCTGTTGGTTTCTAGACCATCTAGGTCCTCCGCTTGTTTTTTCAGCCTCCGGGATTCCATAATCACTGTAGATATCGACAAAAGATGGATAAATATGTTTTCCTTTCAAGTCAATGGTTACCATTCCTTTAGGGATGGTCAGTCCAGATCCAACTGCTTCTATTTTTCCTTTACGGATAATAAGGGTTCCATTTTCAATATCACGATCAAAGCTGGTGTGAATCGTAGCATTTGTGAAAGCATAAGCGCCATCACGCTCATCATAAACCCCATTACGAGGAAAAGTTTGCTGGCCAAACAACTGGATTCCTACCAGTAATAGCAGCATAGAAAAGAGGTGATTTTTTTTCATAATAGTTTGATTAAACTTGAACATATACAAGGTATTTTTCTTCAAAAAAAGCTTCTTTAAAATAATTGTTTAGTGGATAAGTCTCCACATAGGTTCCTTTACCGAGGGCTGCAATTTCTGCGTTGATTCGTCCACCTTTTAGCGCAATCAATCCGTTAGGTACTGGATGTACATCTTTCTGATGTATCAATCTTTGAGCCCAGGGTCTTAATTTGTCGAGCGTAGCTACGGCTCTAGTTATCACAAAATCAAATCGCATTTTTAGTTCTTCCGCACGCACCTGTAGTCCCACCGCATTTCCCAATCCGATCGCTTCTGCTACCGCATTAACAACGGTAATTTTTTTTCTAGTCCCATCAATAAGCGTAAATTCAACGTTGGGAAACAAAATAGCGAGTGGAATACCTGGAAAGCCACCTCCTGTTCCTAGATCTACTATTTTAGAACCTGTCCTAAATTTAATAAATTTAGCAATAGCTAGTGAGTGTAAGATATGTCTTTCGTAAAGGTTGTCAATATCTTTCCGGGAGATAACGTTTATTTTGCTATTCCAATCGGCGTATAAATCACCCAGTTGAGAGAATTGTTGTGCTTGTTTTTCTGTTAGCTGGGGAAAATATTCCCGAATAATTTCCATAGAATGTTTTTGTTATAAAAGATTGAAAATGCGGCCTGCAGTAGTTAGTTTCTTCCAAAGTATTTTAAAGATATTTACTGGCTTCGCGAATGGTCAAGGATGATAATTCAGGATGCTTTTTAATAAAATCACGAACGCTTTTAGGGTTTTCTTTACTGTGATCACGCAAAGCCCAACCTGCCGCTTTTTGAATAAAAAATTCCTGAGAAGATTTTAATGCTAAAATATATTGATAAAGTAGCGCTTCGTCAGTGGGATAGTTTTTGTATCGTTGGAAAATTATCGCAACTCTTTGGAGCCAGATATTTCCACTATCCATCCAGCGTCTAGTTATGGGCTTGATTTGTTCTGGAAATCGAGAGAAATGAATTCCTACCATTTTTGAAATCCAATCTACTGAATCCCACCAAGAATTGGTAATAATCATCTCTTCCAAAAAATGGGAGAAATCCGCTTTTTGCTTTTTGATTTGTTTTTCTACCATTAAAATTCCAAAGTAATGAACCTCTCGGTATTCGTTTTCAAAGCAAAGCCGTACGAACTCTATCAAGGCCGTATCTGTAAATTTACCATAGTTTTTAAATAATTCCTTAAAAAGCGGTTTTGTTTGGGGAGCAGTGACACCATAGAAGGGAAATTTATTGCGCATGTAGGCGCTTTGTTTTTCTGCTACTTCGTGTACGCCAGCCTCCGATAAAATCATACTAGCTTTTTTTAAATAGAGGGCGGGCGTTATATCTACGTTCAAGTTAAGAGGATTTTTTTAAGGTAGGATCCGCATTATGTTTATCCGCCAGCAGTTTTCTGACGCCGTTTGTACGTAAAATTTCCGCCCGAATGATTGTATCAATATCTTTTTTGTACTGATCCCAGTCATCGTTAATGATCACATAATCGTAGGCCCACGCAAATTGAATTTGCTCTTTGATGGTAGCAATTCGGGCATCTAGATTTTTTTCTTTATATCGTTTATTGATCCGATTTAACAAGGTTTGAATATCTGGTGGCATGATAAAAACAGAGATTACTCGATGATCACTGACGGATTTAACTCTGAACATTCCTTTATAATCCAGTTCTACAACCAAGTGTTTTTGATGCTCGTCCTGGATCAGGCTACGAGGTGATCCATACATATAATCGCCGTAGGTACGGGTGTATTCGAAAATGCCTCCATTATCAATTAATTCGTCAAAGGCTTCTTGTGATATATAATTATAATCTTTACCTGGCACTTCTTTGGGTCGTGGAGACCGGGTCGTGAAGGTGGGGATGTGTATTATCTGATCACCAAAATGCTCTACTGCGTAATCCATAAATGTTCCCTTTCCTGAACCACTAGGTCCACAAATTACAAAGAGAATATTCTTTCTACTATCCAATTGGTTTGACATTTGTTTTTTTGACAAAAATAGGGAATTTACTTGTATTTCACGGTGCGAAAATTGGCTATCCCTATAGCAACTAATGGCCTTCCATGCAGAAAAACCAATAATTTTAGACTACACTTTTTTTAAAATGCTTCCTCAATAGAAATCTTACTTCTATCATTGAAAAAATCTATGCATAAATAACTAGCAAGTTTTCTGTTCGTATACGTCTAATATATTTCTTCAAGGAACAACATAATGAAATAAATCAAATACATGAAAATTAAAATATTCTATACATAAAGTTTTTGTTTTATTAGTTTTTTCTTACCTTTAGGTATAGGCTTTGTCTTTGAATTGCTATTTTAAATTAAACTTTCTATCCTAGTATTTAACTAGCAAAGCCAAATACGCTCTTTGTAAGTATCCCAATTCCGTCTTCTTATTTTTTACTTTCAAAATTTTTCTTATGAAAAAAAGTTTACTTACTCTTTTTTCAATACTATTCCTATGTCCTTATATCACTGCCCAACCATTCAGCAACGTAGCTGCTGCCAATGGAGTTACCATGGGTTATGGAGGAGGAGATTGGGGAGGCGGAATGAGCTTAGCTGATTTTAATGGAGACGGTTTAGATGATCTGACACTCGCCAGTCAACTTGGTGATCCTATTTATTTTTTCATCAATAACGGAAGCGGATTTACTCAGATCATAGCTCCAGTCGATTGTACCTGTCAAAGTAAACAAGTCCTTTGGGCAGATTACGATAATGATGGCGATCAAGATTTTTTTGTAACCTGTTATAATGATCAGAATTTACTTTTCCGAAACGATGGTAATCTTAACATGATGGATGTTACAGCAACTGCTGGGATTATCCAACAGGAAGATCCTAGCTATGGTGCATCTTGGGGCGATTATAATCGGGATGGATTGCTCGATCTTTATGTTTGCAATTATACCTTTGGCAATCCTTCTGATATAGATCAACTTTACCAAAATGACGGAGATGGATCTTTTACAGATGTGACGGCAGCCTCTGGCATCACGGTTCCAGCTAATTTTTCATTTCAATCTATGTTCTTTGATTATAATAATGACTTGTGGCCGGATATTTATGTAGCCGTTGATATGGCTTTCAATAATATTTTAATGAAAAATAATGGAGATGGCAGTACCTTTCAAGATATTAGTATAGCTAGTGGCGCAGGAGTAGTAGTTGATGCAATGAATTCAGGAGCCGGAGATTATGATAATGATGGAGACTTAGACATTTACGTGACCAATAATGTTTTTGATCCAGGAAATGTCTTATTAAATAATAATGGTGGTTCTTCCTTTACAAATACTGCGGCAACTTGTCGTGTTGACTATTATCATATTTCTTGGGGTGCTAATTTTTGTGATATTAATAATGACACCTATTTAGATTTGTATGTCAGTAGTATGGGAGGAGGTTTTACAAATAATGCACTTTTCATGAATAATGGAACTTGTCCTTTTACACTTTACGAGGGTCCTTATTCAGGAGATTCTTTTACTAGTTTTGCTAATTCAGTTGGTGATTTTAATGGTGATGGAAAAATGGATATTGTGGTGAGTCAACTTGCTCCAGAAGATTTTTTATTATTACAAAACAATAGTCCTACCACTAATAATTATTTAAAAATAAAACTAGTAGGTGTTGACAGTAATCGAGATGGGTTGAATAGTTGGATTGAAGTATACAAAGATGGCAATCAATATAGTCGGTATACGCAAGCGGGAGAAGCTTTTATGGGGCAAAACAGTTCTACTTATCATTTTGGAATGGCTGAATATTCCACCGCCGACTCTGTGGTTATTCGTTGGACAAGTGGCTGGGTAGATCGCATACAAGACGTTGCAACAAATCAGGCTTTGGTTATTACAGAATATTCTACTAGTGGAGCCTTACCTGTTACTTTGACTTCCTTCAATGCAAAAAACGTTGAGAATAAATCAACAGAATTAGTTTGGTCGACTGAAGTCGAAGAAAATAGCAAATCATTTGAAATAGAACGTAGCACCAATGGTCGGTCTTTTGAAAGAATTGGAAATATTTTGGCACAGGGTGATTCAAATAGTCCAACTAATTATCGATTTGAAGATCATTTTACTACACACCATCCTATTTATTATTACCGATTAAAGATGATTGATATTGATGGAGCGTTTGAATATTCCAATATAGTTGCCGTTAGATTTTCCGCTAAAAATGAGTTTACTATTCAGAATTTATATCCGAATCCCGCTAACACAAATGAGGTTTGGTTAACACTAGCCACTTCTAAAGATATATCTTCTACTATCTCATTGTTTGATAATCTCGGACGATCCGTAATTAGTCAAAATACAAATCTCCCGGCAGGACAAACAGAAATTGCATTGGACATTAATCATTTACCCAATGGTCTTTATATGGTGGTGGTAGAAACGACAAATGGAAAAGCTTATGAAAAATTATTGATTTCAAAATAAACATTAAGAGCTTGTCTAAACTTTCATGATTGTGCGAAATTGAGAAAATTTGGACAAGCTCTAATCCGTTCTATCCGGTGGACAGATAGATCCTTCCATCGCATAATATTTAAGTTCGTAGCACTTGATGACCTACCGTACAAGAAAGGCAAGCTTTACGGTCACAGAAATTGTTTTTTAATTCCAGCAGAGCTTGAGTCTCGTAAGCAGAGGTCGGGGTTAGGCCCAATTCTTTCCAACGAGAGATGATTTTATTTTGCTCAGCGGGTATTTCTTCCAGTAATTTTAATGCGCGATCCTGATAGCGTTGTTCTCCTTTTTTCTTTCCATAAATAAATAAAAATGGCGCAATGGTATTGATGATCAAAAGATGAATGGTGGATTTTCCCATCGTCTTTTTTCGCTTTGATGTGGCTTTGTCAAAAAGGTAATGGGTTTGCCAATAGGCTGAAACGTTGAGGTTAAACATATTTTCTATTTCTTTGACATTCTTTGCAGCCAGAGATTTTGAAAAGAGGTGCCGAGACTTAAAAATCAACACTGCTAGCTGCGCAATTCGAATAGTTGGAAAATTAGCTGGTCGTAATCTTAGCATTTTCCAAGAGGCGACATGAATGGGTTCGAGCTTATATTTTTTTCTAAAAAATTGATATTCTCTTTGCAGTTTTTGTGGATATGCATCCATAAATTTTCCTTCTAACATACCCGCCTGGCCAAACAACAGTGCTTCTATGTGGAGTAGACGATCTTGGTGTTTTGCCAACAGGTTCAGTGGAATAATCCAGGCCAGCCATTCGAAAGGTTCTGCATTTACTTTTGTGCCAAAACTGCGACAGAGCAATTGAAAAAAACAAGTCTCCCAATCATTTTGAGTAGCAGCGAGTCGTTCAGAAATATAGGCTGTCTTTCGTTGTAGTCTTTCAACCAAAAGTCGATCCAGCCAAAGATCAAGTTGTATTTTGGAGACTTTATGGAATAGGTGCTGACAGGGAATCCATGTTTCGTTGTTAATTATTTTTAGGTAGGTTTTTGATATTCGGGGCGGAATACGAGAGCGAAGTTCCAGACAAGGAATACGGCTTTTATTCCCATGATAAATGATTTTGTCTTCGATCAAGACTACATGTAAAATTACATTTTGGTAAGCCACATCATGCTGATGTTTGTGTTTGATCCATTCGGAAGAACGCAGATGCATCTCGACATTGCCCACTAATAAGACTCCTCCAATTTTAATTTTTGCATCCAAAAAATCCGGGCCAGCGTTGGTATTATGCCGTCCTACTTCGATGATTTCTACGGTTTCTTCTTCCGTCGTTTTCAGGTCGTGGAGGTATATTTTTTTTACCCGCCAAAGGTATTGAATAAAGTCTTCTTTTAAAGTAGCATAAGGATCTTCCTGCAAGAGGGTACTGAATTCTAAGAAAGGAGCGACATCACTTGGGTCAAATTTATTAGGTCGAGGAGAAGGAGAATTTTGCAACATGGTTATTACTAAAAAGGTCAGAAAATTTGCAGAAGCCGTTTAAAACTTCCAACTGTCCTTACTTAGATGCACCAATTACCTAAATTCCATAAAAATTTCTATTCTTTTTTTCTTTCTAGAATTTTGAAGGTATAATTATACTCGTTTTTTTCGTCCGCTTGATGCTTTGTTTCTTTAACCAAGGTCCAATTTTTTTCGTCTATTTCCGGAAAAAAAATATCTCCTTCTACTTCCAAATCCACCTCTGTCAAATAAATACGATCCACATGCGGCAGCGCAATTTCATAGATTTGTCCACCACCAATAATAAAAACTTCTTCTTCTCCATTAGCTTCCGCTAGCTGTACTGCTTCGGCGACATTGTGCGTAACCAGACATCCTGTAGCCATAAAAAAAGGATTGCGCGTCACTACCACGTTCGTTCGTTTGGGCAATGGACGACCAATGGATTCATAACATTTACGCCCCATCACAATATGATGTCCGGTCGTTACTTTTTTAAAATATTTTAAATCCGCTGGTAAATACCAAGGAATATCATTGTCTTTTCCAATGACATTGTTTTTGGCAACTGCGACAATGGTAGATATAATCATTTCTTTTTTTAGTAATGGTCAAATAATAACTTATCGGTTTATGACTGGCTCTTTTGTGCCAATACTTAATTAAATAAACTGGTCACCTCTTTTGTTCTTTTTTTATAAAATTTTCGTTCTCGACAATCACTTGTAGCGTCCAAATGTTTTCGAATTTTTTCTGCAAAGGAAACCATCTTTGTTCGATTTTTAAAATTTAATTGTGGTAATAAAAGAGGATTCTGCAAATAAAAATCTACTGGAATAATATGAAATGTCTGCTTCTCTCTCTCCTTGTGCCTATAGCGATATACCGATGAATAACACAGGTCAGTAATCGTTGTTTTTTGATTTTTCGTTTTGGTTAATTCAATTTCTAAAAAAATTCCACCTTCTGTATTTGCTTGCTTTTGGTTAGAAACGAAATTACCGAGCGAGTAGGCGACTACTTTTTTATCAGCTCCAATACCGGTCGTTTTAATCGGTTGTACCACGTGCGGATGACTTCCAACTATAATATTCACTCCCCAATCCATCATCTTGGCGGCCAATTTTTCTTCCGTGCGATGTTGAATTAATTGATATTCTCGTCCCCAGTGCATAATGGCAATAATCGCATCGGGGTTGAGTTTTTTAGCGTTTAGAATATCTTTTCTAATTAGATGATCATCAATTTTATTTACGTACGTTGGTGGATAGTTTGGCTTATTATCCGTGCCGTAGGTATAGTTTAAAATGGCCAGTCGAAATCCTTTTTTATAAATTAATAAAGGATAATCTACACTCCGCTTGGTCGTATCAGAAAAAGTACCTGTTTGATGAAATCCAGTATTTCTTAATAATTCAATCGTATGTGTTAGGCCCACCTTTCGTCCATCATTGGAGTGATTATTTGCCGTCGTCAATACATCAAAGCCAGCTTCGTAGAGGGCTGTTGCCAGCGCGTCAGGGCTACGAAAACTTGGCCAGCCTTTGTAAGGACGATGACCAGGAAGGGTTAACTCTAGGTTTCCAAAAGCCAAATCCGCTTCTTCAATAAGCGGTTTTACCATCCGAAACGTAGGCGTAAAATCATAATCGTCCGTACCCGGCACTTTAGCAGCGTCCAGCTGAGGCTGATGCATCATAATGTCTCCAACAAAAAGTAATTTTATTTTTTTAGTCTCCTGAGAAAAAAGTCCAGCGGAAAATCCGAAAAGAAAAATAAATAACCACCAACAACAATTCCGAGTACTTTTCATCTCTATGGATTATCTGCAATTAAATCAGCATCCATCATTCTGTTTTGAAGTGGAATTCTATTTTCAGCAATGGTTCCTTTAAGATATTTTTCGATCATTAGACTAGCGATTGGCGCAGCGTAGGTTGCTCCCCATATACCATGCTCAACATATACAGCGATGGCAATTTTTGGATTTTCTTTCGGAGCAAAAGCAAAAAATACGGAATGATCTTTCCCATGTGGGTTTTGGGAAGTACCCGTTTTTCCACAAATTTCAATATCAGGAATCTCGACATGACTAGCGGTACCAGTACGGACCACCCGACGCATTCCATCCGCGATAGAAGGATAAAAATCAGTATTAACTGGTATTGTTTTTTTCTCGCGAAAACGGGTATCAATTTGTCTTGATGCGGGGCGGAAACCACGAACTAGATGAGGAATATAGTAATATCCTTCGTTCGCAATAATAGCTGCCAGGTTTGCCATTTGTAAAGTCGTCATTTGAATCTCTCCTTGACCAATACCCACCGACATGATGGTAGGAGACTTCCATCCGCCCTCATCTTTTGGATAAAGTTTATCGTAATAATCTGTTGTGGGTACATTACCATCCGACTCATTGGGTAGATCGATTCCCAGCGGCTGGCCCAACCCAAATTGATAACAATAATCCACAAAAGCATCCATTCCTGGTTCGGGATTATAAAAACCATTTTGATCCACAATCTTTCTAAATTCTTGAAAGAAATAAGTGTTACAAGAGTGTTCCAGCGCTATGCCTACGTTGTAAGCAACTGCATGGTGATGACATCCCCTCGTGGTTCCATTATAGATATAACCGCCGCTACAAGCATGTCCCGTATTTGCCTTCATAGTACCTTCTTCCATTCCTGCTAAAGCAACCAAGGTTTTGAAAATAGACCCCGGCGGATACTCCGCCATAATGGAACGGTCTAAAAAAGGTTTAAGAGAATCCTGTAATAAATAGTTGAATGCTTTTCCGCGATCTCGGTTAATCGTAAGTAGGTTGGGATCGTAAGTAGGCGCACTTACCATAGATAAGACTTCTCCTGTTTGAGGTTCGATGGCCACAATGCTGCCGGTTTTATTTTTAAGTAGGGATTCCCCATAAGCTTGTAAATCAATATCTAGCGAACTAATCAAATCCAGTCCGGAGACGGCCGCCGAATCCTGTGCGCCTCCTTTAAACGGTCCTACATTACGCCCCAAGTTATCTTTTAAAATAAATTTGGTTCCTTTCCTGCCTCGAAGTTCTTCTTCATAATAGGATTCTAGTCCATTAGAGCCAATATAATCTCCCCCTTGATATTTTCCGTCAGAAGCTTCTATTTGCTTGCTGTTTACTTCGCTAAGATAACCAAGTACATGTGCTGCATTGCGGTGGGGATAGCCTCGAACATTTCTTAGTTGTAAAGAAAATCCTGGAAATTTGTAAAGGACTTCTTGTAAGGCAGCGCACGTCTGAGCAGATATTTTAGACATAAAAACAAAGGGTACCGATTTGGAATAACGAGCACTACGGAAATTTGGTTTGACATTTTTTTCAAAGGTCTTCCGATCAATATCTAAAATCCGACAAAGGTGCAAGGTATCCATGGCTGGATCAAGTTGCTTATAGGTAACCTTAAGGTCATAGATCGCATTGTTGATGACGAGTAATTTTCCGTTGCGATCGTAGATAAGGCCACGGGAAGGGTATAGGGTATATTTGTTGACAGTTGTGGCTTGCGCTCGTTCTCGGTATTCTGGATCAATCACCTGAATATTTAGTGCACTCAAAACCAAAAAAGCAGCAGCCAGAATGAAAACACCCTGAATGATCCTACTCCGGTCTTTGTACATATCCTTCGTGGCCATCTATTCTTTTGGATTAAATAAGTATTGATAAATAATGACGAATAATAGAGAAAGTATAAAGCTAAATCCAGTTCTGATAAAAATTTCATTAAAATAAACTGGCGTAAATATTTCTAAAGAGAAATATACTAAGATATGGATAAACATGAAAATAGCCGCATACTTAAAAAAGAAGTTTATTCC
>CAZYAC010000014.1:0-13168 GCA_964645475.1 uncultured Saprospiraceae bacterium
ATCGTTAAGTTTGATCGTTCTGACTAGTTAATTGTAAATGAAATATATTGATTGTTAAACTTTTTTTAGAAAGCCGTGTTTCCTGTTAGAATTAAACTTATTTTTTAACCATCAAATTTTGAATTATGAAAAATTTAACACACAAAATGCTAGGAATAGCAGTCTTCTTATTTTTCTCTTTGAATTCTTTTTCTCAAATTTTCCCATCAAATAGTCGAGGCATCAATCCTCCTGGAACGACTTTTAATCCACTAGGACAATTTACTGCCCTCGGAGAGTCAGGTGGATTCCAAGGGCCAACGGCTGATGGATGTGATTTTTATGGTTTTCGTGCTCAGACTTCGATTAGAAGAAATGTTAATTTAGGATTGCGTGTTAACACTCCAACCCTCCTTTGGGGAGACAGAGGTATACGTTTAGAGTTTGTTGCTAAAGGGTTTGGTAATAATACAGGCTGTGGTGATAGGATTGCTTACATGGTCGATAACAATTTTAATAATTTTAAATTTTTTGTATTTGGTTCGTCTTTAGCAACAGGTGGATCTTGGCAAGTATCCGACCAACGTCTAAAGAGTGAGGTTCGTGAAATAGGAGGAGCATTAGATATAGTTAAAAACCTTCGAGGAGTGAAATATAGTTACCAAAATGAGGCCTACCCTCAATTAAGATTACCACAAGATCAGCAGTATGGATTTATTGCACAGGATGTTGAAAAAATATTACCTGAGGCAGTTCGTAATTCTGATGATGAATCATCAGGTGTAGACTACAAAGTTATGCAGTACACTCAAATCATTCCTGTATTGACAGAAGCTATCAAAGAACAACAAGTCATCATTGATGACCAAGAAGATCGTTTAATCGAGCAATACCTAATAAATGAAAATTACGAAAAATTGATCGCTAATTTAGAAGCGCGTCTTACTGCTTTGGAAGAAAATGGACAAGCTGGAAAAAGAACTTCCATCAACAAAGAAGTTAAATCCACCGAGGGAATAAGTCTTCGTCAAAATTTCCCTAACCCATTTAATGGCGAAACCGTAATTGAATATACAATTCCTGTGGATATGAATGCTGCTTCCTTGACTATCTATGACCTTACTGGTAAGCAACAGTTGAATAGCATCGAGTTAGCGCCAGGTAGTGGAGAAGTTAACTTAAAAGCTGCGTCATTGACTCCTGGGGTATATGTTTATACTATTGAAAAAAATAATCAAACACTTGCCCGTCAGAAGATGATAGTGAAATAGTGAATTTAGTTTATATAAGTTAAAAAATGGAGGCCCCTCAGTCACACGGTGGGGCTTCTTTTTAAACTTAAAATAGTATCCATTTTAAGAATACTCATTTACGTGAAATCCTCCTAATAAGAGTACGTTAAAATTTTGTTTCGATTATTTATTTTGTGTTTTCTAAGGTCAATAATCTGGCACTTATTCTGATGCTTCGTACCAAAAACCTAGACTTCGTTTAACGGCATCACTAAGAGGTGGTAGTTCTGACCTCGGAATCAATAAGGTTGAAATATTATGTAAGTCATTGAAAATTGGATGTTTAACGGCTGTAGCATTTAAATACTTATGCCCAGAAGATCCGCCTGTTCCAACCTTTCTTCCCAACATTCTTAACACCATCTGGGCGTGACGATAACGCCATTCTGTTAACAATCCATCTACATCCATCAAGGAAATTAAAAATCGATAAGGTAATTGTAAAATGGGTTCTTCGTTATATAAGCTAATGAAAAGTGCAGCTAGCGTGGCATCATAACTGAGTCGCTGTTTGCCTTCGTTTACCAAAGTTTGATGCACCTGTTTATCCAAAATACTTTTAAAATAAGTATCTGTATTTCCCATCATTCGCAATCGCATCTCTTTATCTTTTTTACTGAGATAATCAGAAATTCGAATCGCGGCAGCCTCTTTGTTAACCATCTGTTCGACGGCACCACGATATTTTTCTAAAAAATTCCATTTCCCTAATTCTAAAAACGGCGTTCTTTCTAACCAATTTTCCACAGCTTCAAACAAACTGTTTCCGTCCTCAATAGCTTGAAGTTCTGCTTGCTGTTTTTTGGAAAAAAAGGCAGCATAATGATGACCTGCATAAGTCATCCGTTGCGCCGTTTCCAGACCCATTAGGTTCTCTATTTTTCGGAACTGAAAACTTTGGAATCCTGAAGCTGGGAAAAGATATTTTCGAAAATCAAGGAATTCCAGAGGTGTCATGGATTCCATAATAGGAATCTGTTCGAGAAGTAATTTAAATATTTTTCCCACCCTATTCAACCTTGCCACTGCGGTACCTAGACTACGTTCGTTGACAATATTTCTATCAAACATATCTACGATAGATTCTAACTCGTGAATAGCTTGCTTAAACCAAAGTTCATATGCCTGATGGGTAATAATAAAAAGCATTTCATCATGCGCAGGTTCTTTTTGTACTTCCGCACTTCGTAATTTTTGAGCTGCAAGAATTTTATCTAATCCTAAATAAGACTCGTAATGAATGGTGGTATATTTTTGTTTTTTCATACTGTTTTTTCAAATAAAATTATCCCGAAAATTACCCTTTTCGGTAAGATAAACAATCCCTTCTATTATCTTTGAACTTAATTTCGAAAACCAATTCCTTGTTTTTCTTCCACATCGGATTCCATTAATTCAAAACTACTAATGTCCGCTAGCGTAACTTTATTAACCAAATCAGGTAATCGGTCTTTTGCTGGAATTCCTGCCATACGAAGGTTTTGGCGACGAATGGTTTCTTGAACGATTTTACGGATAGTCCGAGCATTTCCAAAATATTTATGTTTTCTGCCGAGCAATTTTTCAATATATAAAACTAAGTGAGCTTCTGCTTCTGGTTCCATTTCTAGACCTTCGGCTGTAAACATTAATTTGCTGATGGCGAGTAGTTCAGGATCATTATAATCTGGGAAATTAAACTTTTTATCAAAACGTGACATGAGTCCAGGATTAGCCTCAATAAACTGTTGCATCTCTTCAGGATATCCTGCTACGATGACCATAAATTGTCCTCGTTGATCCTCCATTCGTTTGAGTAAAGTTTCTATAGCTTCTCGACCAAAATCATTTGAACCGCCCGAACTAAGTGCGTAAGCTTCATCAATAAATAATCCTCCTCCAATTGCTTCGTCAATTTTTTCAGAAGTTTTAATAGCCGTCTGTCCAACAAATCCCGCCACTAACGAACGACGATCCACTTCGATCATTTGTCCTCTTTCTAGAATCCCCAAGGCCTTATAAATCTGCACAAGTAAGCGTGCAATAGTGGTTTTGCCAGTTCCTGGATTTCCAGTAAAAACGGTATGAATCGAAAAGGCTTTTCGAATATCTTTTCCGATTTCTCGATAGTATCGAACTAGTTTGCTGATCTCGTCCACTTCTTTTTTTATATCCTCGAGTCCTACTAATGCATGCAATTGTGTCAATGCGTCATCGAGTAGGGCGTCGTCAATAGGTAAGAGATCTAAATCTTGGACAGCAGTTGGGAATGTCCGAATGATATCTTCTGGTAAAATTTCAGATAATCTTTCTGGCGGTAATTCTTCGATCTGCTCATGATTCTTCATGATACGAATGGCGAGATTTTGTTTGGCCTCATCAATGATACCGTTCACAAAGCGGGCATTTCCGAATTGGTTATTACGGTTCCGATAAATCTCCACTAATTTTTTATACATGACCTCTCGAGCTTCGGTAGCCATGAGGACACCTCTTTTCTGAGCGGTATATTCAGCGATTTCCATCAAATCATCTGGAGAATAATCTGGAAAATGAATGACATTTCTTAGTCTACTATTTAAACCTGGATTACTATTGAGGAATTGGGTCATTTCTTTTGGGTAACCAGCAAAAATAATGGCGACATCACCTTTTCCATCAGACAATTCTTTTAAAAGTACTTCGATTACCTCCCGACCAAAATCTTTGTTGTCATCTCCTCGATTGGTTAACGCATATGCTTCATCGATAAACAAAATTCCTCCGCGCGCCTGATCGAGCGCCTTTTTTACCTTAGGAGCAGTTTGGCCAATAAATTCTCCGACTAAATCTGCACGACCAACCTCATGGACTTTACCGTGGGGCAATAAGTCTAAGCTTTGATAAATTTTTCCAAGCATATTGGCAACGGTAGTTTTACCCGTGCCAGGGTTGCCAACGAATACACTATGTAAGTTGATTTTTTGGGAATCTTCTAATCCTTTTTCTTGTCGGATTTTTAAAAATTGTAAATAGCTGGCAAGCTCATTGATTTGTGTTTTTACCGAATCTAGACCAATTAACAGATCGAGTTCGGCTTTGGCTTCCCCAAAACTAATTTTGATTTCTGGTTTTCTTGAAATACGATCCTTTTGGGCTGTTTTCGTTTTAAGGTAATTAAGTGGATTGGAATTGAGAATTTCTTCTGACCCTATTTCGAAGGGAACTACTGCAATCAATTCGTCCATAAAAATTACCTCAAGCGTATATTTATCTTCAAACCAATAGCCGGGAGTGTCGGCACCATAACCAGTATCTAAAAGGAAGGTGTCAGAAAGAGAACGGATTTCCTTGTAATAACTCATAAATGCCTTCTGCTGGCCAGCATCATTGTAAAAATTAAATTGAAGTTCAAGTGGGAATTCCACCGGATTCTCTTGAAGGAGTTTGATTTGGAGTTCTACGTTGATATAACGAGTAGTGGCTGCGTTAAATTTATACAGATAACGTCGGTCTTCTTTAGGAGTCCCTTTAGAATCACTTTCGAATAATCGAATTTCTTCTAAGTCAAAATATGGGTTGTTTTCGTCTTCCACCGGTCCTCCAGCCACGATATTGAAAGGGGTAATACCGACCAATTCGTCTTCTAGGTATACTTCCCAAATATAGGAGCCTGGTTTCCACCATCCCGTTTCGGGAGTCCCCCAACCTTCTCGTACATATACGATATTTTTGTCGATGAGAACTGGTACTTCTTTTTGAAGGGTACAAATTTCTTTTTGGGTTACCTTTTCTTTACAAACAAAGCGAGCATGGGCGATCCATTCCAATTCATCAAACAGCTTATTAAAAAAAGACAATTCGCAATAGATATACCTCGCCTCTTGAGCATCGTAAACTACACGATATTTCTTTTCGTTATGATGTAAATTCTCCTTTGAACCAAAGACCTTTAATCCTCGAAATTTAAAATTTCCTCCGAGCGCATTCTCTTTTTTGTCGTCCTTTGACATGTTAAATTCGGTATTTTAACTGTAAAGATAATTAAGTAGACCAATAATCATTAAATAAGTTCCGGGAAAATAATATCCTGCCCTTAGTACCCTTAAATATTTGGGAGACAGCCTTTCAAAAATCATTATATTTGTCGTTGCAAACGTTGTTAACCCCAGAACGTGGATAATATGGAGCATATAAGGTGGAAATTTGCCGAAGAATTCGGTGTTGAAGACAGTGTTTTACGGGATCAGTGGGAAGATCAGATGAATAACTGGTGGATTGCTTTTTATCAGCATCATGAGCAGCTGACCGCTGAATTAAAGGAAGGGAATACAGATTTTTTAAGTGAATTTATGCAGGAAAACCTGCAATCTAAAGTTATCGATATCGCTTGGGAGTTTAGCTATGATAATGATAAAAAAAAGAACCAACTTATACTTACTCCTGAAGATGATTTATATCTGCGCCCATTAGTGGAATCCCTCATTGCTAGAGCGCCTCGATTAAAAAATTGGTCGTTTTTTAGTTATCGGCAACCGATCAGCTATCTAGATTGTCAAAAAACCGTCCAACTGAAGTCTGGAGAACCCCTTCTAGACCTACAATTTTCTGGAAAAACATCGCCAGAAAATAATATAGAAATTACCTTTTACTACTCAGGAATCAAACAGGATACTTCTTTATATAATCTGGTTGTCAATCAGGCCTTTTTCACCCTCGAAGCGCTATTGGGCGAAGAGGTATTAGATAAATGGATTGGGATTATTGAAGTTTTGGAATTACCAGAAACCGATCTGCAACTTCTTTCCCTTGCAGATTTAAAGGCCTACGTGGATACTCAGATGGTACTGATCAAAAACCAACTTCCGGATGAACCATATTATACTTTTTCCGAAGATAGTGACTGGGTACTTTATGAATTGGACCCAGCCGAAGCAGAAGACTATCCACACCAACAAGATCTTTATATTGCTCGGACGATGAACGTTGAATTGTGGACCAATATTCAGAAAGGCCATCCATTTTATTCGGAAAATTTTTCACGAATAGGAGAGGTTTTTTGTTATTTAAAAATGGATGGAAATTTTACGGACGAAGAAACATTTTTTGAATTAAAAACAGATATTGAAAACCAACTCAATCAGACCTTGGTAGATGCTGGTTATGGTAGTGTGATTGGAAGTGGGACTGGATACCGATATCAGTATATTGACCTTGCCCTCCATAATTTTAAAGAAGCAGTTCCACTGATCCAAGAATTAACCACTAAATTAGGAACACCCCGTTCAACCTGGCTACTTTTTTTCGATACCCCTTTAAAAACTGAATGGATCGGGATGTTTGAGCAAACCCCGCCACCTTTTTTGGGGTAATAAGGTAATATTCTATTTTTATTTGGATGGTTGGTTTCTAGAATACTGCCCCTTCTTTTCCTTCAAAATTTTCAAAAAGATTCTTGGTCGTGCAACCCTTTCTTAGAATTCGGCACATATACTCATGAAGTGTAACGCTTCGATGTCCGAATAAACAGAAAATGGACAGGAACTTTTTGATTTCCGAATGTTAGGAATAGGCAGTTATTTACCAAGAACGAAAATTAAGTCGGAAAAATAACGATTTATAATTTTTTGTTATATAAAGAATCCCCAAAAACTAAATTGGTCAGCTTCGATTTTCGTTGCTGGCCTTTTTTTGTATAATTTGTGGCAGTTCACCCTCAAATTTGGTTGTTTTAGGCCTTAATTTGTCGGAAATTGACCAAATATTTATTTTCAAGACATAAAAAAAAAATATTCGCATTTTATGTAGGGGGATTGAGTTATATTAGTGTCAATTTAACTGTAGAAACTTTATAAAAAAGAAAGATTTCAGATTAAATACATGGAAAAGATTAATTATTCTGTTTTAATTCACAAAGAATTGACTGGTATAATAACACCGGCTGAATCGGCAATGCTGAACAAATGGTTGGTGGCAGATAGCAATAATTCGATATTCGCAGAGAATATTCGCGGAATTTGGATGTTGAGCCAATCTAAGATTAGTGGTTGGGAACCAGATGTAGAGGCAGGCTTGAATAGATTGAAGGAAAGAATAGAGGAAGATAATAATAAGAATACTCAGAAACGACCTGTTATTTTTAAATTGATGAAATATGCAGCTGCAGCTATTTTTATCTTTAGTTTAGGATATTTTGTTAGTGGAGTTGATAATCCGCAAGTTGAATGGCAAATAGCAGAAACAGAAAAGACCGAAATAAAGTCTATTGCACTGTCTGACGGAAGTCAAGTAACCCTTAATGGAGGAACCTATTTTACCTATCCAGAGACATTCAATAATAGCGATAGAGTTGTAAAAATGGATGGGGAAGGATTTTTTCAAATTACCCGGGACGAAAGTCGGCCATTTTCAATAGAAATGGATCATGGAACGGTCCGTGTTTTAGGAACTAGTTTTAATATTACCAATGACGTAGAAGCTAATTCTACTACGATTTCCGTTGCCACCGGTAAAGTGGCCTTTATTCCCAAAGGTAGTTCACAAGAATTTATTTTAGCAGCGAATGATAAGTTAATTTTTAACGCCAATACACAACGATATCGACAGGTAAAAGATCTTTCTCCCAATGACTGGTCTTGGAAAACAAAAGAACTAGTATTTAAAAATACTAAATTAAAAGAGGTCATCCCAGCCATTGAAAAGCATTTTAATATTCGATTAAGTTTGGCAAATCCCAAACTAGCGAATTGTCGGAATTTAACGGCTACTTTCACCAAAGCTCCTAAAATGGATGTTCTATCTGCCTTAACAAAATCGGTCGGTGTAGAAATTAAGAAAGCAAAGGAAGTTGATACATTTGTTCTTTTTGGTGGTGAGTGCGAATAGTATTTTAACGCTTCACCGAAATTTCAAGGGGTTCATGACCTTTTAGGCAACCCATTTTTTGCCTAAATTTCCGTAATTTTAACCGACTAAACTAAATAATCTGGATGAGTCGGCTTATAATTCTCTTTTTTTTTATTCTTACCAGTCTGGCAGCTACCGCTCAACCAGTTTTAGATAAATTGGTCAGTTTTTCTGTTACGGATCAATCCATTGAAGAAACGCTCTACCAATTTGGCAAAGCTGCTGATATAATGCTTACCTTCAGTAACGACATTATCCCCCAAAGAAAAATTAATTATAGTTTTTCAAATGCCACTATTCGTCAAGTCTTAACCGCTATACTCAAGGACACGGAATTATCTTACCAAGTCATCGGCGGGCAAATTGTTATTTATAAAAAAGAACAACCTAAACCTCAGTATACTGTCAGTGGTTACGTTGAAGATTTAGAGACTGGAGAAGTTTTGGTAGGTGCGACCATTATGGTAAATAAAATAAATGCTGGAACAAGTTCTAACGGTTATGGTTTTTTTAGTTTAGAACTAGAAGAAGGTACTTATGTATTAAGTATTTCGTATTTGGGATACCAAAGTAATCAAGAGCAAATCACGCTTACAAAAAACAAGAGAATAAAAATCGCTATGCGTCCGTCTTTGACGCTTAAAGAGATTATCGTTGTGGCAGAAAACCTACCAATTTTTGATCCAGACGATTATATCGATAAATTAGTCAGTGCCCAATTGAGCGCCATGCCGACCTTAGGTGGAGAGAAAGATTTGTTTCGTCTGGCTACCCAATTACCAGGTGTAACAACAGGTACGGATGGCGTTGGTGGAATTCATGTAAGAGGGGGAAGTATTGATCAGAATTTATTTTTATTAGATGATGTTCCTATTTACAATCCGACTCATTTGTTGGGTGCCTTTTCCGTTTTTAATAATGATGCGATAAAGTCCGCAAGTTTTGTTCGTGGTCGTTTTCCTGCCAGGTACGGTGGGCGTTTGAGTAGCGTAATGGATATTAGAACAAAAGATGGTAATCTGAATAAATGGGAAACTAGCATTGGAGTAGGTTTGGCTAGTGTGAAAATTTCGACTGAAGGCCCTTTAATCAAAGGGAAAAGCTCCTTTATTCTTGCGGCTCGAACTACCCCATTAGGATTATTGATAAAAGAAGCCACCCGTGATAATAAGACTCGTAAAAATCAGGAAGGGGAGACCGATTTATCTTTTTATGATATCAATGCTAAGCTTCATTATAAATTTTCCGATCGCAACAAACTTTATTTGAGTTTTTATAATGGGAGCGATCGTTACGAAGATGATACGGCGATTAATTATACGCTCACAAGCGCAAATGGGGAAGCAAGTCTATTTAATCGAGATCGAAGTGAAGATAATATCCGTTGGGGAAATACAGCTGGGGCCATCCGTTGGAATCATATAATTGGAAATAAAGTGTTTTTAAATACAAGCTTAATTTTTAGTCGTTATAATTTTGAATCCAAATCAGCATCAACCCATACCGATACGCTTTCCACAGATCAGTCCATACTGAACATTAATCGCTTTATTTTATTTAGTACGGTTATTAATGATGTGGGCTTGAAAATGGACTTTGATCATACTGTTTCAAAAAGTTATAAATTACGGTATGGAGGTGAAGCTACTATTCATCGATTTACTCCTGGTGTGGCATCTGAAACGGGTAATATTTCTTTAACAGGAGACGATTTACTCATTGAACAAAGTTTTTTTGATTCCATTGATAACCCAACGATTCCTGCTACAGAATTTGCATTATATACCGAACATAATTTGAGCTGGAAAAAGTTAGATCTTCGAATGGGGTTAAGATGGTCCGGTTTCGCAGTGGAAGGAAAGCTCTATCAATCTTTTCAACCGCGTTTTGACCTTTCTTGGCGTCCTTGGCGAAGATTACAGATTAATACTGGATTTAGTTATAACCAACAATATTTACATTTACTTGGTACTTCTGGAGTAGGACTACCAACCGATATCTGGATTCCATCTACTCCGCAAATTCAGCCGGAAGAGGCTCGTCAGATCGTTTTTGGGTTTAAGAGTTTGTTACCAAGTAATTTTGAATTTGGAATAGAAGCCTATTATAAAAAAATGGACCACCTGGTAGAATATACTGAAAACGCTTCTTTTACCTTTATTAATTCGAGGAATTTTGAAAACAATATTGTTACAGGAGCTGGGACATCGCGTGGATTAGAATTTTTATTAGAAAAAAAGCTTGGTCGCACTACCGCTTTATTATCGTATACATTATCTAAAACAGATCGTACTTTTGACGATATAAATAATGGAAATCCTTTCCCATACCGTTATGATCGACGACATAATCTAAAATTTACAGGAAGTCATCGAGTAAGTGAAAGATGGACTTTTGTAACCAATTTTGTCTATGGAAGTGGTCTAGCCGTCTCATTACCTTCTGGAACCTATACTTTTACAAATCCAAGTATTTTCCAGCAATCGCTTGAAGTTTTGGTGTTTTCAGAGCGCAATGGTTTCCGACTTCCGGCCAATCATAGGTGGGATATTGCCCTAAATTGGAGAAAAATAGGGAAAAACACGGAACAGAATGCAGGAATTGGCGTTTATAATTTATATAATCGTAAAAATACCTTATATTACAGACTGGGTAGAAATCCGGACAATCCTTCCGAGCCGGCCTTCTTACGAGCCACATTGGTCCCAATACTACCATATATTAACTATACGATAAAATTTTAACGAATATGTTGATTCGCTCTACATCCATTATCCTCGTTTTACTGCTCTTTTGGAGCTGCGAAGAGGTGGTGGACCTAGATGTGGATTTTAATCCTGGCGTCGTAGTAGTTTCTGAAATAGCCCCTAATCGTGAAATCAAGGTAAATTTAAGTCGATCACGACCAATTCTCTCTCAATTATCAACAGAATACGTAGTCGCTTCGGAGGTAACGATCCTTAATCGTCGAAATGGACAGATTATCGAACTTTTTCTAGAAAAAGATACCGTAAATCCCAATTCTAATTCGGTTCCATTCTATTTATCTGACCAATCTAACCTAATTAGCGCTTCTAATAACTACGAACTAAATGTGAAAGTTGAAGGAGAAGAACCTATTTCTGCTATAACTACCATTCCTGGTCGAGTTAATATCCAGTCTTTAAATCTCCTTGATTTTAGCGAAAATGTTGATCCTCGAATTGATAATCAGTTTAAAATTAATTTTGATTTAAGCTTTAACCATAATGCTCGTATTGCTGGGAATTACCATCTGGTTTTTTATTTCAGACATGTTGAACCAGTGGAAATTGAATCCGATACTGTTTATTTTTATGTTATACAAGCACCTGTCGTTGAGGACCTAACGGTCAGTTTTCCATATACCTTCGATTTTGAAAATGGAGTCCTTATTCAGGGAGAAGATATTTCAGAAGGTAGCCATAGTTTTAAGGCTGAATTATCTGTAAATTTTGATTCAAATCTTTCTCCTTTTCCGCCAGAATTGTTTGTAGAATTAAGAAATACCAATACGGACTATCACGATTATCATTTTAATCTTTCTCGGCAACGAAGCCAGCGAGATTCCATTATTTCACAAGCGATTTTAATTCCTTCAAATATCAATAATGGCCTTGGTATTTTTAGTGGATATAACTTCGATATTCAATCTGTTCTTTTACAAGAATAATCCAATCTTTCTGACTCCTCCAGCTTCCAGCTTTTCCTTAAAAAATCGTACCTTTGCATTTCTTTTTGAAAAAAAATTAATACTAAAGGAGTATGCTTGCAACTAATAATTTGGGTTTACAATATGGTAAACGCGTTCTATTTGATGAAGTCAATCTTAAATTTACCACTGGTAATTGCTACGGTGTTATCGGCGCCAACGGCGCAGGGAAATCTACTTTTTTAAAAATTCTAGCAGGGGATATTGATCCGACCAGAGGACATGTGAATCTTGAACCTAATAATCGGATGGCAGTTCTTCGTCAGAATCACTTTGAATATGAAGAAGAGCAAGTATTGAATGTGGTCATGATGGGACATCAAGAGATGTATCAAATCAACTTAGAAAAGACAGCCATCTATATGAATCCTGAGGCAACCGAGGAAGAAGGAATGCGGGCTGCTGAATTGGAGAACAAATACGGAGAAATGGGGGGCTGGGAGGCGGAAAGCAATGCCGCAGAACTACTCAGTAATCTTGGTATTAAAGAAGTGCACCACAGAAAAAACATGAGTGAACTAAGTGGTCCACAAAAAGTAAAAGTACTTTTAGCTCAGGCTTTATATGGTGATCCAGACATATTGCTACTCGATGAGCCTACCAACGATTTGGACGCTGAGACCGTCACGTGGTTGGCAGACTTCTTAGCTGATTTTAAGAATACGGTGATTGTCGTTTCTCATGATAGGTATTTCCTTGACATGGTTTGTACACACATTGTTGACATTGATTTTAACGCTATTAGAATCTTTACAGGAAACTATACTTTTTGGTACGAAAGTAGCCAATTGATGACTCAACAAATGGCTAACAAAAACAAGAAGACCGAGCAAAAGCGAAAAGAGATGATGGAGTTTATCGCTCGTTTCTCCGCCAACGCTTCCAAGTCCAAACAAGCAACAAGTCGTAAAAAAGCATTGGATAAACTCAGCCTAGAAGAGATTAAACCTTCCAGTCGTAAATATCCTTTCATTAATTTTAAACCCGAAAGAGAACCGGGTGATCAGATTCTTAAGGTAGAAAATTTATCTGTGAGCAATGATACTGGTGAAGTGCTGTTTAGTGATGTTAGTTTTATGATGAATAAAGGAGAGAAGATCGCTTTGTTTAGCCGAGATTCTGCGATTTTGACCGCTTTCTTTGATGTATTGAGTGGTGAAAAAAAACCGGATAGTGGTACCATTGAATATGGTCAAACCATCAAAATGGAATATTTACCTAATGAAAACGAGGAGTTCTTCGTGGATGAAAACGACCTAAACTTGATCGACTGGCTTCGCCAATTTTCACCAGGAGAAAAAGA
>CAZYAC010000014.1:13268-29873 GCA_964645475.1 uncultured Saprospiraceae bacterium
AAAACGACCTAAACTTGATCGACTGGCTTCGCCAATTTTCACCAGGAGAAAAAGATGAACAGTTTATTCGCGGTTTTTTAGGTAGAATGTTGTTTTCGGGAGAAGAAGTCCACAAAATGTCTAGTGTTTTATCCGGAGGAGAGAAAGTCCGATGTATGTTATCTAAGACCATGTTGCAAGAACCCAATTTTCTGCTGCTCGATGAACCTACCAATCACCTAGATCTGGAGTCGATTACTGCTTTAAACAATTCTTTAACAAGCTTCACAGGTAATCTAATTTTTACCTCCCACGATCATCAAATGATGAACTCCGTTGGTAATCGCGTCATTGAAATTGGACCTAACGGGATGGTAGACCACCTCATGTCTTTTGACGAATTTATCCGCTCTGAGGAGATTCGCGAAAAGCGAGAGAAGCTGTATAATGGGGCGGTGGCGATGTCGTAGTGGTGCTATAGGTTGAAAATAAAACAGACCATATAAAACCCCTTGCATTAATTTATTCATGCAAGGGGTTTTTGTATGTAGGGTATTAAATTGAAATAATTATGAAAATTACCCTGGTATAATATTTTTCAATACCGCACATTCCTCCTCATTATTACTATTATTCCATCTATAAATAACGTGCATTTCGGAACCAATTGGTAACTCGTTTAATTCTAAAGGGTTCGACATTTTTATAAAGGCAAAGTTACCGCTTGGGGATGGTACAGGTTCAAAATTTTCAGAAACTAATTCTAATTCATCATTTTCATTGATAACATAAATTTCAATCCCTGTTAAATCCCACACTTCTGTATTGTAAATAAATTGTTTAAACATGGTGGCCTCCCATGGGCAGTATCCATCTCCTTTAGGACAAGGACAGACATTATTTAAGGAAATGCCAAGATCTTGGAGAAATTGATCAAATGACGCTTGATTATTTGCTAATTCCTCAAATGAAATTTCATGATCAGAACAAAGTGGACTTTCTCGAGTTTGGCCTATAGCGG
Organism: uncultured Saprospiraceae bacterium; assembly: GCA_964645475.1. Taxonomy (GTDB): domain Bacteria; phylum Bacteroidota; class Bacteroidia; order Chitinophagales; family Saprospiraceae; genus JALZUU01. Next base: position 14,269 of record CAZYAC010000014.1, read on the forward strand.
AAGATAAATTTACTGTTCTGAAAGTCGTTGATGGAATATTAATTCGCTCTTCTAAAAATTCTTTATCGATATTTGGGGTTTCAGTATTTTGTTTAGAACAGGCAAAAAAACATACGGATAAAAAAAGACAAGCTAGTTTAAGGATTTTCATAATGGCATTATTTTAATGGTTAAGAGATAATATAAATTAATCATTTTATCCAGTAAATCCTAATTAATGGTTCCTATCCCCTAAAACAATCACCCAAATAAATTGATCTGATATCAAAATACTTAACTGCCTATCTAAATACTACCCACCCTTCGTGTTTTATATTGACCCTTTCATACTTAGTTACCGTATAGCCGTCGATTGGTTGTTTATTGGATTAAACCTGATAAATGCTGTTAGGTCAATACTTTAAATTTTATTAAAAAAAAGTAACAAGTTCATTTTTTAACGGATTAACCGAGTAAGGATTCAACATAAGCAGGTGTTGTAAAAGCAATTTTGACCAGCTGCTTAGGAATCTTTAAAAAATGATACTATTTCTCCACCACCTAAAAACAAAAACAATGAATGAAACAATCATCATCAGTTTGACGGTAGTACTTACAGTACTCGCTTACATCGCCTATCAACTCTACCAAGTTAGAAAATCACTTCCCAAAAGAGATTACCTAGCAGAGAAACAACTAAAATCTGATCAGAAATTCTTCAGAAAATTTGCTAATATTAAAGGAACAGGGTTTCGAACTACAACACTGACTTTTCTTATTCAGATTGCTATAGAAAAAAGTGATCAATTAAAATTACTTCAGGCAAATAGCCTAGCACCGTTAGAAAGAGTTGGAAACAAAATTCTTGTAAATGATCAGGCTATATTAATTAGACCTGTTAGTAACAAAAATGCGATAAATAATATTAACTTGTATGATATTGAATGTAGTGAGACAGATTACCGGTCATACATCAAAAAGTTAGGTATTATTCTTAAGGCTGTCTGCCCCTGTCCTAACCAAGATGATAGACTCTGTCCATGGGAGGTGCCAATGTTAAAGAGATTCATACTGGATACCGGTGTTATCAATTTTATCTCCTTACAGATTTTTCATCTTGATGATCGCATTATTTCTAGTAGTACCTATAACCAAATTCAATTCAATCATAATGATAGCAAATATGGAGTGATTGAAATGAACAACCACGATCTATTAGATGCTTTGAAAGGAGGTACTAAAGTCAAAATTGTGGTTAAATTTACACCTGTCGATTCAGATGAGATTCTTTGTCTGACTTTATTAATTCAAATTCCTACTGTTGATGATCTACCTGGACTTAGTAGTCAAAACGGCCAATTACTAGAGGAACGACTAATAACCGATGGTGATTTCTTAAAGTAAAGAAAGTTGATTTTTTTTACTAACTTAACAAGGTGAAATTAATTATTTTCACCTTGTTTTTTATTGTAGTATTTTAGTAAGAATAATTAGATCAAAATAACCTTAAAGAACAAGATAAATTGAGAACCCAATAGCAATGCAGTTTTGTCGTATCTATTTTGTTATACTTTTACTTTGCTTTATTTATGGTACTTCCTCTTTAGAAGCTCAGACTAAAAAAGGCGAGGTAGATATCCAGACAATTCAAAATGTTTTGGATTCAATAAATCTTAGTCTAACATCGGATTATGATAGTTTGTATTTGGTTTCATCATTGAGAGATGTTCAAAAAAAACTTAGTGATTTTTTTTTAGCAGAAAAACAAGTAAAAGACAATATCCGCGATGATGGGGTTCGGAATTCTTGGTATAAATATTTGCTATATTCAGCAATATACCACAAGAGTATTGGAGAGGGTGAAAAATGCCTTGAAGGTCTTTTAAATCTAGAAAATGAAATTAAGGAATCTATTTTCCTTAGCAATAATGATTCTAGTACAATGAGAATTATTTGTAATCACCTAACTTCACAATATAGGAAAGAGGGGAACCAAAAAAAAGCGGACTATTATGAACTAAGAAGAACTAGGTGGGATCCAGATAATTTAAATAATTACCTCTATCAAATTTATCCACTTATAAATGAAGGCGAATTAGAGCAAGCTAAACAAGCTTATAAAAAAGCTATTCTTCAATTCCAAAAAAGAGATTTAAGCCATTATAGAATAAATATATTTATACTACATCTTAGTATGAGCGATATTCAAATTGCAGATAACCAACTTGATAGTGCGCAAATTTATTTAGATTTAGCGAAAGCGTATAGATCCAAGGAACTAGAAGCCGATATCCTAAAGAAGCAAGGTATTATTGCCAGACATAAAAAGAAATTTAAAGAAGCAAGACGTTATTTAAATGAAGCTTTAGTACAAAAAAAAAGAGTGACTAAGTCAGTAGTTAGTCAACGTACTTGGAGTAAATTTTATTCAGAATTAGGCCATGTTGACTACGATGAAAAAAAATATGATTCTGCTTTAAAAAATTACCAATCGGCACTTACCCATTTAGTCCTATCTTTTAATGATCCTACGATTACTGCCAATCCAAAAATAGAGTCCTCCTACGCTGATATCGAGTTATTAGAAATACTATCACATAAAATCAACGCCTTTTATCAATTAAAAGATAAAATCCATAAAGAGCAACTTCTTGCGGTGGGAGATAGTGCTATTCAACTTATCGATATTATTCGTTCAGACTATATTGCTGATGAGGATCAATTTTTATTGAGTAAAAATACCCGACTAATTTATGATCGGGTAATAGAAACTGCTATTTCTTTAGATCGTATAAATCTGGCTTTTTATTATAGTGAAAAGAGTAAGTCAATCGCTATGTATGATGTATTAAGAGTTAAACAAGTTGATTATTACACAAATGCAGAAAACGATTTAATTGCCCGAAGAAACAGCCTGAAAAAAAGATTACGGGATGCACAAGATGAAAATAACGAAACCAAAATCCTAGAACTTAAGATGGAGTTAGGAGAGGTTAATCGAAAAATAAAAAATACGCCCGAATTTCAAGCCATATTTAACAGTATGAAATTTACTGAGGCGGAAAAGATCAGATCGAATCTTAGAAATGATGAAATTTTTATTGAGTTTTACGAGGCAAAAAAACAAACCTTCGCTTTTCTAATCGAAAAAGACCATCCAAACATCAATGTCCAAAAAATAATTTATGATGATAGCTTAGATAAGGCCCTCCGCAACTTTAATGTAAAGGTCGATAGCAACAAAATGAGTTATAGTAATGATGCTCATTACATTTATCAAAAAATCTTTGTTGATCCTTTCCCAAAGCATTTTGGAATAGGCGTCTCCCCGCCTAAAAAGCTGATTATCGTTCCAGATGGGAAGCTCCATAATATAGCTTATGATGCCCTAATTTCAGAGCCTGTAGAAGAAAAGTCCTTTAACAATTTTGAAGAATATCAATTTTTGCAAAACTCCACTAGCATCACTTATTGGCCTTCCGCTTCCTTGGCGTTGAATACCTTATATAATAAACCATTGATGAAATACGACTATAAATTTTATGGTAGTGCGCCCTCTTTTGATTATCTCGATTTTAAAGAACTGGAAAACGTAAATGAGATAACCAGTATCAGCCATCTATTAAAAACCGCTAACGATTCTTCGATAGTGCTAGCGAAAGACGGTTTGGCTACGAAGGAAGATTTTATTAAGTTTAGTTCAAAAACTGAAATCATCCACCTTGCCACGCATGGAGTGGAATTATCTTCCAAGGAATCTTATTTAGTATTCTCTCTTAATGGAGATACGACGCAGCAATTTAAAATGACGATTCAAGATATTTACACCCTTGATCTAAACAATAAATTGGTGGTACTAAGTGCCTGTGATACGGGAATTGGAGATCTGGTCATCGGTGAAGGAATGATTAGTATTGGCAGGGCCTTTCTCTATGCGGGCGCTGAATCTGTGGTATCCACTTTTTGGAAAGTTGAAGATGAGGTGTCTAGAAAACTCATGGTTCATTTTTACGAGGCGCTAAAAGAAGGAAAAAGCAAAGATTTAGCCTTACAAAATGCCAAGCAAGCGTTAATTAAAGAAGGTTCAGATAAACCCAAATGGTGGGCTGCTTTTTATATTATTGGGAATACGGATGCTATTTATGATGGTAATACTTCCTGTTTATGGATATGCTTAATTATTGTCCCGCTTCTTGTGTGGTGGAGAAGAAAAAAGCAAAACCAACCCGCCGTTTAAATAATCTAATCTAGTATGTCTAATAATTCTTCACATTTTAATCTATACTTTTTCTTAGGCCTTGTTTTTAAAAAATCAATTGCCTCACCAATTATTTCAGACCGCATACGATCATCAGATTTGTTTATATAAATTTTTGAGCGACTGAGGATACTTGTCCATTGGGCATTATCTTTATTGAACAATTCTCTATTGTAAAACTCATTTTTATTATCAATTTTAGTAATTACATTAAATATTTCAATCGCCTCATCATATTTTTTTTGTAAATAATAAGCATGGCCTTCTAAAAATTTTATATCTAGATAAGAAGGATCTTTCGCTGGGATATTTTTAGCTAGACTACTGCAAGTATCATAATCTTTTTCTTCAAAGGCATCCTTCATTTTCTCGAAAACGCTTTCACTATTCACCTCACTTCGAAGCTTTGGAATACGAATTGATTCATAATTATCTGCTATAAACTGATCTAGACTTTTAGGCCATAATGCCCACATAGCGACTGATGATATAATAATGATTAAAGCGGCAGCCGCCATTTTTCGAATATTCAAACGCGACCATAGGGATACCGTTTTGGGTTCTTTTATGTCTGGTAATTCTTTATTCCAAGCTTGTACTTGATCTTTGAAAGATTCCTGACTTAATCCTTTAAAACCACTAAATATTTTTCGATAGTCTTCTAGCTCCTCTTGCAGGGCTTCGTTATTTTTTAATTCTAATTCGAAAGTAGCTTTATCTTCGTCACTTAATTTACCTTCTAAGAATAATTTTATTCTGGCAATATTATCCATCAGTTTACTTTTATTTATCTTTTAAAATCGATCTTAATTTATTCATACATCTAAATCTCATTTGGCGTACTCCATTCGTATTAGGAATATTCATTTTAACGGCAATGGCATCATCTGCATTACTTTCAATATAACTTAAGCGTAGCATTTTTTGACACTTTGCTCCTAATTTACTGAGCAAACGCCTAACTAAATCTTTATTATTATTGTTTTCATAATAAGCTTCCACATCAGGGTCTAGGTGACCTTTTTGTAACTTAGAGAGATCCTCCGTTGGATCTTCTCTGTTTCGATTTAGTTGATCATAATATCTTAATAAGACATTATTACCAACGCTAATCAAATAAGATGTTAATTTACTTTTTAATGGCAAGTTTAATTTGCCGTCTCTTATTTTTATGCATAAAATGGTGAAAGCATCAGCGTAGAAATCTTTTATGATCTCTTTTTTTTTGATACCCTTATTTTTAAGGAAATAGGAACAAAAGTAATCCCAATATTCATAATGTATTTTCTTTATCAGTGCTTGGTCCCCATCGCGGATTCTTTTAAATATATTCTCATCGTTAGTGTACTTATCCATTAATCTTATCGATTTTGGTTTTGTTAGTGTTTTGTTAATTTATTTGCAAAATCAATTGGGTTTTATATCGAATTATCGCTTTAAAGGTATAAAAAAAATAACTATTGTTTTATTAAGTCAAGTAAAACCCTTCTTCTTGTTCGTAATTTTATTAAAAAAATAAAATAATAGTAACGAGTTTACTTCACAAAGGATTAAGCTTATAAATACGTCTATCTTTTAGGGATAAAACCTATAATAAATTTTTCCCTTTTTATCATAGTTTAATTGTTTTAAACCTCTTCTTTTGAGGATTAAAAACAGCCGTAATTGAATTCTTACTTAATAACATTTAAAAAAAAACTATTATGAATACAATTAAAATTACAGCTCAAGCAAATGGGAGTATCCAACCGCTTCCAACTAACTTTCCTAATATCATTTCTAATGGTGATTTTATAATTACAGGTAAGGCAACTGCTCCATTAGTTGGCAATGCTGTAGATGAATTCACCAAATGGAATTTTGATTTTAGAGACGACCCTAATTTTTCTTTTTTCTCCGATTCGCTTGATTTGATTTCGGCTAAACTTACCCTAGTCTTAACGACAAAAAGATCAAATACGAAGACAGATAACGTAAGTATTGATGGTCTTGGAGGGGTTAGGGGACAAATTCCTTCTTTGCCTAGAAATACTACTTCTGTTGTTACGATTAATTTATTGAATTATAATTCAAATTACTCCAGCAGTGCTATTTTAGGGGCACTCTATGGTCTTACTCTTGGCGAGATTCCAATGACTTATCAAGATGATGCAATAGTATCTCAAGCTAAATTGGAATTAATTCAAAGGCTTCCCACCTATCAGTATGCCGTCAAAATAGTTTGTGGTCAAGGCGATGGTAGAATACTTGCTAAGGGAAAGTATCACACTGCGATAAATATTCATAATCCCAGCTATCAAGCAGTTTTTTTTCGAAAAAAATTCGCTGTAGCTTTACCGGGAAAACCAGGAAAGGTTACTAAATTTTTTGATGCTGAACTTGGTTCTGATCAGGCTCTTGAAATTGATTGTCCAGAAATTATGAAGTTTACCAAGGTCAAAAAATTCGTCAAAGGTTTTGCTGTGATAGAAAGTGATTTTCCTTTGGACATAGTGGCAGTCTATACCGCAGCAGGGATTGGTAGGGAATCAGAGGAGGTTCGGTCTATTCACTGCGAACGTGTCAAGCCACGTAAGCGTCGCTACAGAAAACCTTCTGTTGTAGATATAAAATCCAACAAGAATAAAAATAAAAAAAAATAATGTAATGTGAAAAATTAAGGGTTTGTTTAAAATCAATTTTAAATGAGCTCTTAATTTTTGCCTTTCCTCGGATAAGTACAGAAATATAACCATCAATATCTAAATTCACGCCAACACCAACACCACAACACCTATCAACGCCGGCAACGCCTGTACAAAAAAAATCCTTCGACTTGCCGTCATTGCTCCATAAATTCCAGCGACAGCAACACAAACTAGAAAAAATAAACCTACCTTTTCCGACCACACAGAATCTGTAATTAGTAAAGACCAAATTAAACCCGCTGCTAAAAATCCATTGTATAAGCCTTGGTTGGCAGCCATTGTTTTAGTTGGTGTGAACAGGTCGTCAGGAAGTGCGCCTTTAAAAGTTTTTCTACCTAAAGTTTCCCAAGCAAACATTTCCATATAGAGAATATATAAATGTTCTAACGCCACCAATCCGATGATGATTTTTCCTAGTAATTCCATAAGTGCTTTTTGCAAAGATAGAAAAAAATGTTTTCTCAAAGGAAAAGAAAATAGATTCGTTTTGTGAACAACCTATTTGCTTTTTTCGAGAACTAGATCGCTGCTTATCCCTTACTTTTGGCTAATTTCTTTTTTCGAATGCGTTAGATATTACGGAAGTGGAAAGCCAATAACCAAAGGCAAATAGCAAATCGCCAAAAAGTTGAATTACAAATTTTAGGAAAGTAATTAATACTGTATTTTTACCCTCGATATGAAATTTGACAAACGCTTTTGGGGGATTGGATTAGGAGCAATGGCTGCGGTGCTTCGATTTTTATTAAGTTTTTCTCCGCAGCTTATGGAGACCCTATACAGTCGTGGGTTATTTAAAATAATCCGAATTATTCTAGATAGTATCCATTGGGTTTTACCATTTTCTGGTTTATATTTATTAATAATAGCTTTATTGGTGGTGATCTTTTTCGGAGTTAAAAAATGGAATCGATCTAAACGATCTTTTATTGGTAAGATCGGACAAGTTGGCTTTACATTATTATCGGTGGTAGGTTGGATCATTTTTCTCTTTCTTTTTTTATGGGGATTTAATTATGGAAGAGTCCCTTTAGTGGATCAATTGAAAATTAACCCAAAGCCCCTAAAGCTAGAAACAGTCGTTGAAGAACTTAATACTCGCCAAGTAAAATTAGTAGAGCTTCGCTCGAATATTCCGGCGGCTAAGAAAGATACTTCTTTTACCCTCGATGCGCTTCCCATAAACATGGTCGATCATTTACGACAAGGACTAGAAAACCAATTAATTGAATTGGGCTATCCAGCAACCGGATTTCCAACGGTCAGAACGGACTATCCCAAAGGAATAATATGGGGACTAGGTGCGATTGGTTTTTATAATCCATTTACTGGAGAGTGTAATGTTGATCCTGCCGTTCATCCGATTGATCGTCCTTATGTCATTGCTCATGAATTGGCTCACGCGTATGGATTTGGAGATGAAGGAACTTGTAATTTTTTGGCTTACCTTACTTGCAAAAAAAGCAATCATCCTTTCATACAATACGCCGGAATATTTAATTATTGGCAATATCTTTATTATAGTTACCGAAGAGTGGATAGAGAAAATTTTAAAAAATATTATGAAGCATTACCACTTGGTTTAAAAATGGATGTTTTGGCTATCGAGGCCAATAGTGCGGCTTATCCAGATTTTTTTCCCGCCAGTTTCAGAATCGCCACATATGATGCCTTTCTCAAATCCCAAGGAGTATCTGATGGATATGCCAGCTATAATCAGGTAGTTATGCTGGTTCACGCTTGGGAAAACGAGTAAGAAACTAGGCGAAATGACGATGGACGGCATTTTTTCCGTTTTCTTAAATTTATTAGAAAAAAACTAGTTCCCACTAATAACATTTCCCTATATTGGGGAGTATTCAGGCCATTCTATATACTTTCTAAACCTTTAACTTACTTCCTAATATTCCACAATTTAATTTTTATGAAAACACGTTACCACTTAATTTTAATTATCTTTTTCACTTTTTTGTCTTCTTTTTCCTTCGCCCAGGAAAAGTATACCCTAATTTTAAATACTGGAAAACATATTCCAATAGCTAATTTTGAAGACTATATTCGACAACCTAATATTCAAAATGCAGAAATCCTCAACGGAAAATACTACCGTATGGTCCAGTTTTTTGAAATACCGAATGAGACCGCCCTTCAACAAATAGCGAATCAAGGAATTGAATTATTGGATTATTATCCACGTCTTACCTATCTAGCGGCTTTCCCTGTTGACCTAGCACTAGGGCAATTAGAGGAATTAAATATCCGTGCGATTTTCCCATTGGACAATTCGCTTAAGATTAGCGCAGAACTTTTAGAAGATGAATTGCCAGAATGGGCAGTCCGTCGAGATGAAGTCAAGGTTATGCTAAAATATCATAAGAATATCTCCGCCGCTAAGGCCACTAAAGAAATGAATGATGCAGGCCTACCAATTGTTAAGGCCAATGGTTATAATAATTTTATTGAAACACGTATCCAACCAGATAAATTAGAACAAATAGCTAATTTACCATTTATTGCCCACCTCGGTCTTGGTCCTGCACCTGATGTTAAGGATGATGTTGAAGGACGATCCTTACACCGTGCGAGTGTACTTGATACAGGATTGCCGATGGGTCGAAATTATGATGGTAGTGGCGTTAATGTTTTGGTTAGAGATGATGGTCAAATTGGACCTCATATTGATTTTCATGGAAGGTTAATACAAGATTTAGCGGAGCCAAGAACGGATTTTGACACCCACGGTGATAATGTAGCAGGAATCATGAGTGGTTCTGGAAATTTTGATCCTACCAAGCGTGGAATGGCCGCAGGAACGGGTGTTTTTGTGTTGGATTATGATCCTTCCTTTTTGGACAATACCATGGGTTATTTTTTTAGTGATGACGTGATCATTACTAATTCCTCTTATAGTAATGGTTGTAACGCAGGATATACTGAAATTACAGCAACGGTAGATCAACAAGTTTATGAAAACCCAACCTTGATGCACGTTTTCTCGGCAGGAAATTCTAATAATAATGACTGTGGTTATGGTGCCGGAGATCAATGGGGGAATATTACGGGAGGACACAAACAAGGAAAAAATGTTATTGCAACAGCCAACCTTGAAGACGATGCTACCTTAACAAATTCCAGTAGTCGTGGACCTGCACATGATGGTCGAATCAAGCCTGATATCGCTGCTAACGGGACGGATCAATTTGGAACAGAACCTTTTAACACTTATGACGAATTCGGGGGAACCTCTGGTGCTGCTCCGGGAATAGCAGGGGTTTTTGCACAATTACAGCAAGCTTATAAAACACTCAACGGAGGCACTACGGCACCATCTGCTTTATTGAAAGCAATCCTATTAAATACTGCCAATGATTTGGGAAATGTTGGACCGGATTTCATCTATGGTTGGGGGCATGTCAATGCTTTTCGAGCCGTTAAAGTTTTAGAAGAGAATCGATACGAAGCGCTAGAAGTTAGTCAAGGGAATTCAACAGAATTTTCTATTAATATTCCAGAAGGGGTTAGTAAAGCTAAAATAATGTTGTATTGGGATGATCCAGATGCTGCCATTGGAACTGGATTTGCGCTAGTTAATGATTTGGATTTAAAACTCCAAAAAGATGGAGTAGATTATCTTCCTTGGGTACTTGATGCTTCCCCTAATCCAACAGCGCTTAATCAACCAGCAACCAGAGGAGAAGACCACTTAAATAATATGGAACAAGTGGAGATCGATAATCCAGAAGCTGGTGATTATATGGTACTAGTCAATGGAACAACAATACCTTTCGGTATCAAAAATTTTTACATGGTTTATGAATACCAAACGGACCAAGTAGATCTTACCTATCCAATTGGTGGTGAGAATATGGTGCCTGGAGAATTTCAAAACATCCACTGGGATGCTCTTGGACAAATGGAAGATTACCAGCTTGCATATTCAATTGATGGTGGAACCACTTGGGAACCGATCGCATCTGTGGCTGGAACAGAACGACTCTACAAAAATTGGGTAGTTCCAAATGTCACAACTGGAAATGGAAAAATAAGAGTGACCAGTAGCAATGGAAATGCAACCATCAACGAGGTAGATTTTAGTATTAGCCCAATGCCGCAAAATCTTGGAGTAGCATCAGCTTGCCCTGAAGGAATTACCTTGACATGGGATGCAATTGCTGATGTTGAGAGTTATGATATTTATATTTTAGGAGAAAAATACATGGAGGTCGTTGGAAACTCGACCACGAACAGTTTCGTTTATATAACCAACGATTTAGAAGCAGAGCAATATTTTTCAGTTCATGCAAACTTTGTAAATGGAGCAATTTCCCGACGTGTTGATGCTGAATTTTTTGGCGGAGGATTAGTAGCCTGTCAGCAACCTAATGACCTTTCGAGTGTCGGTACCTCGATTGAGGCAGGGAATATTTTCCTCTCCTGTGATGGAATAAATGATGAGATTTTTACTTTAGAAGTAACCAACAACGGATTAATGCCCCAAAGTGATTTTTCAGTCAGCTATCAATTAGATAATCAACCCGTTGTAACCGATCTAGTTGCTATGGAAGTTCTTCCCGGTGCATCTTACTTACATAATTTTTCTCAAACGATTAATCTTACAGAAGAAGGCGTTTATGATTTAAAATCTTGGATTACGTTGAGTGATAATAGTTATGCTGTGGATGATACGATCGATCAAACGATTAATTTATCCATCTATGATGGTGCTGGTGTAACGCTGGACTATCAAGAAACCTTTGAAGGAATGGTGTTTCCACCAGTTGATTATTTAATTATCAATCCAGATGATGCAACAACTTGGGAGTCAGGAATCGTCACACAAAGAGATGGAACCGAAGGCCAGGTAGCGTGGGTTAATAATTTCGATTACGCAGCGGCGAATAATGAAAATGTACCAGATGGTTTATTAACTACCCTGATAGATTTGTCAGATGCCACAAACGAAGTATTGACTTTTGAATTGGCTTATCGTGAATATCAAATCGGAGGGTTTAATATTGAGGATGGTTTCCGGGTAGAAGTTTCTACAGATTGTGGTAATACTTATGACGAAGTTTTATTCGAAGCATTTGGTGAAGAATTATCGACAACAGCTCCTAGTACCGCTCGGTTCTTTCCAGATGACCCAACGGTTTGGGAAAAGAAAATCTTAGATATTTCTGCGTATTACGGCCAATCGGTCATCTTTAAATTTGAAAATTTAAGTGGATACGGTAACAACCTTTTCATTAATAATATCAATGTAGAATTCTTTGAGTTTGTCGCTCCAGTTGCTCAATTTAATTCATCGACAGAATCAATTTGTCAAGGTGAAACGATTACTTTTACCAGTAATTCAGAAGGAGCGGATAGTTATGATTGGACTTTTGGAACGGTCAGTAACCCGGGATCTGCCTCGACTCCTGGCCCACATACTGTAACATTTTTTAGTCCTGGAATCAATATTGTTCAATTAATTGCATCTAATCCTATTGGAGCGGATACTTTTGAAATGGAAGTATTGGTTGAATCATTTATTGTGGCAAATTATGAATCAACGGTAGTCGAAGGAACGCTCACAGTTGACTTTACGAATAACTCCGTAGGTGGAACCGTTTTTCAATGGGACTTTGGCGACGGTGAAGTTAGTTTTGAAGAAAATCCTACTCACACTTATGCAACTTCTGGTAACTACACGGTAACACTTATGGTGTCATCTGATTGGTGTCCTTCTGCTGGTAGAACTAGTGTCGTTGAGCTTTTACCAACAAGTACAACCGATCTGACAGAATCATTTTCGGTTAAAGTTGCTCCTAACCCAAATGCAGGCCAGTTTAACATAAGGGTGTATGCCCCTACGTTGGAACGTATTGACTGGACGCTTACTGGTGTAGATGGAAAAGCATACCAAACAGGTATAATTAATACGAATGCAATGGGAGAGATAGATGCGACGAATGTAGCCCCTGGCGTTTACTTCTTAGAGTTAACTTCTGGTGATCAACGCCTTGTCGAAAGAGTAGTAATCATGAAATAACTTTCTCAAATCATTTAAGTTTATAGAATATAATCATAAACTAATTGAAGCCGTATTCTTTGTGGATACGGCTTCTTTTTTTGAAACCTCCTAGGTGGATTCTGAAACTTTAGTACTTACCATTTTTATTAACTTATGTTAATAAAAATTATTTTTTAAGGCCATACCTTTGGGCAATAGTTAAATAGTGTTAATAAAAAAAACACCTGCTATTTTCATTGTGAGAAAACAAAATTTAGTTTATGTTTGTTTCCATCCGCATCTTAACACCAAAATTTACATATGTCTCTTCTTTCCCCTGTTTTCCCAAAAAAAATAATTTCCTTCCTTATTGCACTTTTCCTTTTTTCAACCCTCCTTTCTGGACAGGAAAATGTTACCCTTTCAGGTTATGTTCGTGATGCTGCCAATGGAGAAACGTTAATAGGAGCAACGATTTATCTCAAAGAAATTGAGAAAGGAGCCACTACAAATGTTTATGGATTTTACTCACTTTCTGTTCCAGCTGGGTCCTATAGTCTTGAAGCAAGTTATCTAGGTTTTGATAAGTTGACTTTGACCGTAAATCTCGACAAAACCCAAAAATTAAATTTGGATATGATCGAAGAATCGGCGGCGATCGAAGAAATTGTAGTAGTTGCAGAACGAGAAGATCAAAATGTAACCAACAATGAAATTTCGACCCAAAAATTGGGAATTGCAACAATTAAAAAAATGCCAGCTTTACTTGGTGAGGTTGATGTGATTCGAAGTATTCAGCTTTTGCCAGGTGTCTCTACGGTGGGTGAAGGTGCCACAGGATTTAACGTAAGAGGTGGAAGTATTGACCAGAATTTAGTATTGTTAGATGAGTCTCCAGTTTATAATTCTTCTCATTTATTCGGTTTTTTCTCTGTTTTTAATCCTGACGCTGTCAAGGATGTTAAGTTATACAAAGGGGGAATTCCGGCTCGCTATGGAGGTCGATTATCTTCTATTCTTGATGTTCGGATGAAGGAAGGAAACAATAAAAAATTAACTGTCAATGGCGGTATAGGTTTTATCTTTTCTCGTTTATCAGTAGAAGCACCTATCGTAAAAGACAAGGCTAGTTTTATCATTGCTGGACGTCGCTCTTATATTGATGTATTGGCAAAACCTTTTTTAAACGATGATTTGTCTGATACTGCTCTGAATTTCTATGACCTGACTTTGAAAACAAATTATAATGTTAATGCACGAAATCGGATTTTCTTATCTGGTTATTTCGGTCGAGACAATTTTAGATTTGGAGAAGATGCAGGTTTTAATTGGGGAAATACCACTTTGTCTTTCCGATGGAATCATCTATTTAGTGATCGAGTTTTTTCGAATATTACCTTATACCGAAGTAAATATGATTACGAATTAGCTTTCGGAGGAGAAGCGGATAACCGTTTTGACTGGAATGCTAATATTTTAAATTATGCTTTCAAACCAGAACTTTCTTATTATTTAAACCCTGATAATTTAATCACTTTTGGTGGTCAATCTATCTTCTATACTTTTGAACCTGGAAATGCGGTAGGAGTAAGTGAAGGTGAAAGTACCGATATCAGTTTGGACAAAAAATTTGCCTGGGAAAACAGTATTTACATTGAAAACGAACAAACTTTGAATGATCGATTTTCCTTAAATTATGGATTGCGTTTTTCTCATTTTAATTATTTAGGAGAAGGTACCAAGTTTACTTTCCAAGAGAACGGCCCAGGAGAACGAAAGACACCCACCAACGTAGAAATCATTGGTAGTGGTGAATCTATTCAGACTTATAGTAATCTAGAACCGAGACTTTCCGTCAAATTCCAACTTGACCAAAAAACTTCTTTAAAATTAGGGTATAACCGGACCGCTCAATATTTACATTTAATTTCCAATAGTACCGCCTCTACACCCGTGGATGTTTGGACCCCTTCGACGAATAATATTGAACCACAAGTAGCAGATCAAATTGCTTTAGGCTTATTTAAAAATTTAAAAAATAATGCCTATGAAACCTCTCTAGAAGTTTATTATAAGGATTACCGAAATCTAACCGAATATATTGAAGGCGCTAATTTATTTTTAAATCAGTTCTTAGAAGGTGAGCTAGTCAATGGGGTGGGTCGAGCTTATGGCGCAGAGTTATACATAGAAAAAAAGAAAGGAAAATTTACTGGATGGCTAAGTTATACATTTAGTCGAACTGAACGAAAAGTAGAAGGAATCAATCGTTCCGATTGGTTTCCTTCTCGATTTGATCAGCCACATAGTTTAAGTCTTACTGGGTTTTATGAGGTTGGCAAGCGGTGGACCCTTTCTGCCAATTTTGTCTTGAACAGTGGAACACCAGCTACTTTTCCTACCAGTAGAATAGAGCAACAAGGATACGCGATACCTTATAATTCTTTAGAATCTCGTAATAATGTTCGTATACCAACCTATCATCGATTAGATATAGCGGCCACTTTAAAACCTAAAGATAAACCTGGTAAACGATTCCGCAGTGAATGGGTGTTTGGCGTTTATAATGTGTATAATCGTCGAAATCCTTTTACCATCTTTTTCCGGCAAGATCAAAATCGCGCTTTGGCCAATGTACCAGTAAGTACAGAAGCAGTAAGATTTTCAGTAGTTGGTAATTTCATTC
>CAZYAC010000015.1:0-27515 GCA_964645475.1 uncultured Saprospiraceae bacterium
TTACTTGCGCCAATACATCGTATACCCAAAGACCAAAAGAAGTACTCCAATAACCGTAGTTACCATTTTTGACAAGTGGCATCAACATCTTTTCTGGTAATACCAGATGTGGAGCCAAGCGGTGGACAATAGCTCGTTCGGTTCCTGTTTCGCGCACCAGTGCAATGTCCAACTGCTTCAAATACCGCAATCCTCCGTGAATAAGTTTGGTGGATTTACTACTCGTACCAGAAGCAAAATCTCTTTTTTCTATGAGCGCTGTTTTTAACCCTCTAGCTGCAGCATCTAAAGCTATACCTGCACCAGTGGCACCACCTCCAATTATTAAAAGATCAAACTCTTGTGATTCCATAGATTGAATCGTCGCATTACGTTGAAGGGAAGAGGTCGAAATACTCATGATATAAAATTTAGACATGATTTTGTTACCAATAGATCCTAGACTGAACAAGATGTGTATAATCTACACTAAGTTAAACCAAAATTAGGCAAGATCGTTCAAAATCCCATAAAAAAAGGGCATATTATTGCTAATATCCCCTTTTCATGTTCTATATTAATGAAAAGCGTTTAAGCCTTAGCTAAATTCAGCGCTTTGATCATCGTTTGTCCGATCGTTGCGGGAGAATTAACCACGTGGATACCACATTCTTCCATAATCTTCATTTTTGCTTCAGCTGTATCATCTTCTCCACCAATAATCGCTCCAGCGTGTCCCATGGTTCGGCCTTTAGGGGCCGTTTGTCCAGCGATAAATCCAACTACAGGCTTGGTACCATTTTCTTTGATCCAACGAGCTGCGTCGGCTTCCATATTACCACCGATTTCTCCGATCATAACGATTCCTTCGGTATCTGGATCATTCATCAATAATTCTACGGCTTCTTTAGTGGTCGTACCAATAATCGGATCACCACCAATACCAATACAGGTAGACTGTCCTAAGCCAGCTTTAGTGATTTGATCTACCGCTTCGTAAGTCAAAGTACCAGACCGGCTAACAATTCCGATTTTTCCAGGATTATGAATAAATCCAGGCATGATTCCGACTTTTGCTTCGCCAGGTGTCATTACGCCAGGACAGTTGGGTCCAACCAGGCGACAATCCTTATCACGCAAGTAAGCTTTTACTTTTACCATATCCTGAACAGGAATACCTTCCGTAATACAGATGATTACTTTGATTCCCGCTTCGGCAGCTTCCATGACCGCATCGGCGGCAAATTTAGGAGGAACGAAGATAATGGTGGTATCGGCGTTGGCTTTGGCAACCGCCTCGGCTACGGTATTGAATACAGGCAGGCCGAGGTGTTCTTGTCCTCCTTTACCAGGCGTTACACCTCCTACCACGTTGGTTCCATATTCGATCATCTGTCCGGCATGAAAAGAACCTTCTTTTCCAGTAAATCCCTGGACAATGATGTTAGAATTTTTGTTAACTAAAACTGACATATATTATTAATTTATTTTATTTTATTCTTCTACAAATATAAAAATATCTTCGTCATCTTTATGCATAAAATAATGCTCTCTGGCAAATTTTTCCTTATCTCGTTCAATATCTATTTTATCCGCTTTTGCCTCCTCGATTTTTTTTAGGTAATAAGCTTTGTCTGCTTTCAGTTCTTCTTGGGTAGCTTGGAGTCTAAATTGGGTTAATACATCATGTTTATCGAAAAAAACCATCCAGGCCAGAAACAGGATACTTACCATGAAGTACCGATTTCTCGCTGGGGCTGGAATTCGATCCAGCAAGGGTTGAAATGGATTTTTTCGTTTCGCCATGACTAAAGTTACATTAATAATGCCTTACCAGGATAAACAGCTGCGTCTCCCAGCTCTTCTTCAATTCTTAATAATTGATTGTATTTTGCAATTCTATCTGAACGGGAAGCTGAACCGGTTTTAATCTGTCCCGTGTTTAGTGCCACGGCTAGATCAGCGATGGTCGTATCTTCTGTTTCACCAGACCGATGACTCATCACACTGGTAAAGCCATTACGGGTAGCAAGATTAACCGCCTGAATCGTTTCAGTTAAGCTACCAATCTGATTTACTTTGATAAGAATAGAATTAGCTGAGCTTTCTTCGATTCCTCTTTGCAGACGTTTGGTATTGGTAACGAATAGATCGTCTCCTACCAACTGTACGCGATCGCCTAACGTTGCGGTCAAATTGCCCCAACCTTTCCAATCATCCTCGTCCAATCCATCTTCAATTGAAAAGATAGGATATTTATCACACCACTCTTTCCAGTAGTTAACCATTTGAGCAGACGTTAACTTGTCTCCGGTAGATTGGTGGAAATGGTATTTTTTTTCTTTTTTATTCCAAAATTCGGAAGCTGCCGCATCCATCGCAATCACTACATCTTCTCCTGGTCGGTATCCTGCTTTTTCAATCGCTTGAATAACCGTAATGATCGCTTCTTCGTTGGATTTCATGCTTGGTGCAAAACCACCTTCGTCTCCAACATTGGTAGAATACCCTTTTTTCTTTAGTACACTTTTTAGATGGTGGAAGATTTCGACGCCCATTCGAAGTCCATCAGAAAATCGTTCTGCCCCTACTGGCATCACCATAAATTCCTGAAAATCGATACTGTTATCAGCATGTGAACCACCGTTCAAGATATTCATCATGGGCACCGGCAAAACGTGTGCCCCTACGCCACCTACATAACGATATAAAGACATATCATTCTCTAGAGCCGCCGCTTTAGCCGCCGCTAAGGAAACTCCTAAAATAGCGTTGGCTCCTAATTTCTTTTTATTATCTGTTCCATCCAAATCAATCATCAACTGATCGATATAAATCTGGTCAGAGATATCCACGCCAATCAATTGTTCTCGAATTTGATCCTCTACATTTCGAACAGCTTTAGTGACGCCCTTACCAAGGTATATTTTTTTGTTTTTATCTCGGAGTTCTACCGCTTCGTATTTTCCAGTAGAGGCACCAGAGGGAACCGCTGCCCGACCTACTGCCCCGTAAGCAGTAGTCACTTCTACTTCTACAGTAGGATTACCACGAGAGTCAAGAATTTGACGTGATCGAATGTCGATAATTTCGCTCATTGTTTTTCTTTTTTGAATAAGTACTTGGTCATTGCTTATCATTTAATTTGTCCAAGTACTTTTAAGTTATTAAAACTTTGGTCTTTCTACAAACGGATACAAAAAACGCTTGAGGGAAAATATTGATTAGGGCTGTATTAGAATTTTTAAAATTAATGTGATAGCTGTTCTGTTGTCGTCATCATATTGACAAACTCATTAAACAGATAACGAGAGTCATGCGGGCCCGGAGAAGCTTCTGGATGGTACTGAACAGAGAATGCTTTTTTGGCTTTCACCTTAATGCCTTCAATGGTTTCATCGTTAAGATTGATGTGCGTGATTTCCACTTTATCCTGATTCGACTTAAGTGCTTCTGGGCTTACGCCAAAGCCGTGATTTTGACTAGTAATTTCACATTTACCGGTCACTAGATTTTTAACTGGATGATTAATTCCACGGTGACCATTGTGCATTTTATAAGTTGGAATACCTAGTGCAAGTGCTAGAATTTGGTGTCCAAGACAGATGCCAAAAAGCGGTTTATCTTCTGCTAGAATAGCTTTGACCGTATCAACGGCATATTGCATTGGAGCTGGATCACCGGGACCATTAGAAATAAAATAGCCATCAGGGTTCCACTCTTTCATTTTTTCAAAAGAAGTTTTTGCTGGAAATACTTTACAATAACATCCGCGCTCGGACATACAATTGAGGATACTTTTTTTAATCCCTAAATCTAATACTGCTACTTTCATTCCTGCGGCGGGATCGCCATAAAAATAAGGTTCTTTGGTACTTACCTTGCTGGCCAATTCAAGGCCTTCCATATTAGGCACCTTATCCAATATCTTTTTTAGTTCTCCTATATCACTAATTTCCGAAGAGATAATAGCGTTCATGGCTCCTTTATCTCGGATATGCCGAACGATCTCGCGCGTATCTACCTGACAAATTCCAACGAGCTCTTCCATTTCAAAATATTCCTGGATGGATTGATTAGCCATAGGGCGAGAATATTCGTTAATAAAATTCTTACACACCAATCCGGCAATCGTAATCTGTTTGGATTCAGTCTCCACATTACGGGTCCCGTAATTTCCAATATGGGCATTTGTAGTGACCATAATTTGACCAAAGTAGGAAGGATCTGTAAAAATTTCCTGATAACCCGTCATTCCGGTATTAAAGCAAATTTCTCCGGTGGTCGTTCCGATTTTTCCAGCGGATTTGCCATAAAATGCTTTCCCGTCTTCTAGTAGTAGTACCGCTGGTACTTGTTCTAACTCAGCCATGAATTTGAAGTTTTCGCAAATATAAGCAAGTTTTGGGAAGGAAGAGAAGCTAAAGGTGAGAAAGTGGTCATTGATAGCAGCGATCAGGACATAGAGAAGTCAAGGTTGAAAATAAGTTAGATTTGGAGCGCTAAAGAACGTGTAATTAATAAATTGTAACACAAAGGTGAGGAGTTATTATTTTCATGTTCCTAAATATCTAGACGATCGACCTTATCGCCTACTACGAATGATTGCATCTCCTGATCTAAAGTCGAGAATCCTTCTCTCGTTACCACCTGCGAAATTTCACCATTTTTCAATAGATGAATATTGTCACAACAATCACTCAACGTAGAAAAAATATGAGAAGAAATCAAAATCGTTTTTTGTTTGGCTTTTAGTTTTTTGATGATTTCTGAAATAATCATATTACTATGAATATCCACGCCATTGAAAGGTTCGTCTAGAATATAAATTTCATTTTTTTGTAGTAAAATTCCCATCAACGCCAATTTCTTTTTCATACCAGTAGAATAAGTTTCAGCATACTGGTTAAGCGGCAAGTCGAATATATTTTGTTCTTCGAAATTTTCTATTTTTATTTTTCGAGCCACAGAAAGTAATTTGAGATATTCCCAACCAGTTATTCGAGACATAAAAATAGGATTGGTGGGGAGAAATCCTACTTGCTCTTTTAGTATCTTCACATCCGATTCAATCCGTCCGTCGTAGTTTTCCATTCCAGCAATACATCTGAAAAGGGTGGTTTTTCCAGCACCATTTTCACCCACCATACCTGAAACCTCACCACTTTTTAATTTGAGATTTAGATTGGTCAACACTTTTTTGTTGCCATAAGACTTGGAAAGATTTTTAATATTTACCATCCTAATATTGTGGTTAGTCTGCGTTTTGCCTGAATATAAAATATTGGAATGATAATGATTAATAATGGAGGGAATAAAATGCTGATCCCATAAAAAATTCCGTGAGCAAGATTTAGCACGCCAGGAAACGCAGAATATTTTGCTAAAATCATGGATACAAGATAAATATAGCCCAGCAACTGCACAGCGATGGTTATCCAAAGATTCTCCGGAAAGAAGACGAATGCTGCTATAAGAATAGGGAAAGTTAATATGGAAATAGAAATTATTCCATCTCTTATTTTTCTTAATAAAAATGCAACTGGTCCCATGGAAAAAATCCAACAGTAATATTCCTCTTCGGGTTTTGAATAAAAACTCATGCTTGTAAAAAATAATACCGCCAGTGAAAATATTCCGAGATTATAGTTACCTACTTGCAGTGCTTTACCTGCGATCAAATAAATTAAGAAAATAAACCAGACCGTTTTCCTAAATCCAATAATAAACTCAAATGGAAATTTTTTAAATGGAGTGGGAATGGTTTTCTGGATTTGCGGAAAATTAGTAAGCACCGCCAGTCCTACAGCGATCGGAATCAGCACCAACGCTAAAAGAAAGGCTTGCTCATAACATAGGTATAATACGAAAGGAAGGAGTAAAAGTCCGTTCTCCAAAATTCTGATAGATAAATAATCCTTCTTTTTAAAAATTGTTTTTAATTGATCGTTTCGCTTCTTAGTTCCCATATTTAGCAAAGCAGAAACCGTCAAAAAACAATAAACCCAACTCGCCATATCTGTTTTATAAAATAGGAATTTGGATAGTCCTATAAAAGCTAGAACGGCAAATATTAGGGCTACAAATGGGTGAAGCTCCAATTCTTTTAAAGATCGAATTGTCCTACGATATTGCAAAGTGAAATAGAAATTCATAAGTTAAGCTTTAAGAGCTTGTCTAAATTAAAACAGGCGATCTCCTTTCGGAAATCGCCTGTCTTTATCTTTCAATTAATTGGAAGTAATAACTATTCTTCTTCAGAAGCGTCGTTCTTTACCTCTTCGACAATTTCTTTTGTGGCTTCGCTACCCGCTGCTACAGAAGCGGCTGCCGCAGCTTTCTTGCTTCCACCTCCACGTCGAGTACGTTTTTTCTTCTTCTTATCTTTTCCAGCACTTTCGCCAACAGTATAAACATCGTTGTAATCCACAAATTCGATCATGGCCATTTCTGCGCCATCACTTTTTCTAAATCCTAATTTGATGACTCGTAAATAACCACCGGGACGGCTGGCTATTTTACCAGCAATTGGTCCGAACAGTTCAGTCACCGCTTCTTTGTTTTGCAGGTAGCTAAATGCTACTCGTCGGGAATGGGTTGTGTTGGTTTTGGTCTTTGTGATCAAAGGTTCCAAATAACGACGTAATGCTTTTGCTTTTGCCAACGTAGTATTAATACGTTTGTGCGTAATCAAAGCGATAGATAAATTTTTGAGGAGTGCCTTACGGTGTCCTACTTTTCTTCCGAGATGGTTGATTTTTTTCCCGTGTCTCATTTTATTAAGATTTTAAAAGTGATGCCGAGTTTAGACTTTATTCTAAAATAATTTGTATGCTCTCAAATGATCTTTTTCTCCATCTTTTCAGCTTTTTTTTCGTCCGTAGCTAAGGCTACGCTCTCAAAAAAGAGCTTCAATATGATCAAAAATATCTATTTGATTTCTCTACAAAAAATTCCAGCATAAAGCCTATTCGGCGTGATCATCGCAACAGTTTTCCGTCGAAACGTACTAAGTAATTGCTAATTTATAATATTGACAAGTTCTTAAAGATTTTACTCTTCGTCTAGTTTGTACTTTGATAAATCCATTCCGAAGGTCAAGCCTTTCTCCTGTAATAATTCTTCGATTTCCACCAAAGATTTTTTACCGAAGTTTCGGAATTTCAATAATTCGTGCATATCGTAACGAACCATTTCCGCCAATGAATTAATTTTTGCTGCCTTCAAACAGTTATAAGCACGTACAGATAAATCGAGATCTTCCAATGAAGTCTTAAGCAATTTACGCATGTGTAGGATATGCTCATCCACGATATTATCTTCTCGTCCAGCGCCTTCGTCGAAGGTGATGTTTTCATCAGTGATCAACATCAAGTGCTGAATCATAATACGAGAAGCCTCTTTGATGGCTTCTTCTGGGTGAATAGTTCCGTCGGTTTTAACGTCGATGGTTAACTTTTCGTAATCCGTTCTCTGACCAACACGAGTGTTAGAGATATTGTAAGCCACATTTTTAATGGGCGTATAAATCGAATCAATTGGAATAACACCTATTGGTGCATCCTTAGGAAGGTTTTCGTCAGCTGGAATATAACCACGTCCTTTGGTGATGGTTAATTCCATTTCTAGGTTAACAAAAGGTTCCATGTTACAAATAATCAACTCAGGATTCATCACTTTAAACACGTTGGTGTGTTCTTCGATGTTTCCAGCTTTAAGCGCTTCTTGACCGCTAATGGTCAAGTAAATTTTTTCGGTAGAAACATCCTCATCGGCGATCAGTTGCTTAAATCGAATCTGTTTGAGGTTCAAAATAATATCAACCACATCTTCGACTACTCCTTTGATAGTAGAATATTCGTGGTCAACACCAGCGATCCGAACAGCGGAGATTGCAAAACCTTCCAAAGAAGAAAGGAGGATTCGACGGAGGCTGTTTCCGACAGTTTGCCCAAAACCTGGCTCTAATGGTTTAAATTCGAAAGTACCCTCAAAATCCGTAGACTTTTGTAATATGATTTTGTCGGGCTTCTGGAAGTTTAATATACTCATATGATTTGCGGTTTCTTTAAAAGAAGTTATGAGAATGATGATGGATTGGCCCCACGAAAAGGGGAGAAAAAGTACATTAGCGAAGCAATTAAAAATGATTACTTCGCTAATGATTATTGTTTACTTGGAATAAAGTTCAACGATAAGTTGTTCGTTAATTTTTTCCGGAATATTTTCTCTTTCCGGATATCCAAGGAAGGTTCCCTGCATTTTATCAGGGTTAAATTCCAACCAAGGGAACGAACGAACATCACCTTTAGTCTTTACACTATCTTGTACAATTAGTAAATGTTGAGATTTTCCACGAACAGTGACTACATCACCAGCGCGTAGTTGAGTCGAAGGAATATTATTTAGTTTTCCATTCACCATGATGTGTTTGTGGTTAACCAACTGACGAGCAGCAGGACGGCTAGGAGCCATACCAAAACGGTAAACAGTATTGTCTAAACGTGCTTCTAGTAATTGAAGTAGTACCTCACCAGTAACTCCTGATTTACTTGTTGCTTTTTCGAATGTTTTACGGAACTGACGCTCTAAGACACCGTAGGTGTATTTAGCTTTCTGTTTTTCCATTAACTGATTCGCGTAATCAGACTTTTGCCTTCGTCTCTTTCCGTTTCCGTGCATGCCGGGTGGATATTTCTTTTTTTCAAAAGATTTATCAAATCCGAAAATTGCTTCTCCGAAAGCTCTTGATTTTTTAGTCTTAGGACCTGTATATCTCGCCATTTCTTAAATATGCTTTTTATATAAAAAGATTATACTCTACGACGTTTTGGAGGTCGGCAACCATTATGCGGTACCGGAGTTACGTCTTTAATTTTTGATACTTTGATACCAGATTGGTCGATCGCACGAATTGCGGCTTCTCTTCCAGAACCTGGACCTTTTACTAAAACCTCCACTGTTCGCAATCCAGCGTCGTAAGCAACTTTAGAGGCATCGTTAGCAGCCATCTGAGCAGCATACGGTGTATTCTTCTTGGAGCCTCTGAATCCTGCTTTACCGGCAGAAGCCCAACTGATTACCTGTCCTGCTTTGTTGCAAATAGAGATAATAATATTGTTGAAAGTTGCCTGAATGTGAACCACACCTTCTGGATCAACTTTTACGTTTCTTTTCTTTTTAACCTTTGCCATAACTTGGAAAAATTATATAATATTGAAAAATACAGTGAATTACTTAGTTGCTTTTTTCTTGTTGGCAACTGTTTTACGCTTACCCTTACGAGTACGAGCATTGGTCTGAGTTCGCTGTCCACGTAAAGGAAGACCTTTACGGTGACGCAATCCACGGTAACAACCAATATCCATCAAACGCTTGATGTTTAATTGAACTTCGGATCGTAATTGACCTTCCGTTTTTACTTCATCCTGAATATAACGGGATAGTTCTTTGATATTATCATCCGTCCACTCGTTCACTTTGGTACTTTCGTCAATACCATTGTCTGCTAAAATCTTTTTAGCCGTGGATGGTCCAATACCGAAGATGTAGGTTAATCCAATAACCCCTCTTTTATTTTTTGGTAAATCAACACCAGCAATTCTTGCCATTTTTCAGATCTTTTAAATATTAAAAATTACCCTTGTCTTTGCTTAAAGCGTGGGTTCTTTTTGTTGATTACGTAGAGTTTTCCTTTGCGTCGAACGATCTTACAATCGGCAGAACGCTTTTTTACTGAGGCTCTAACTTTCATAATATTATTTATTTATAACGATATGTAATTCTTCCCCTTGTTAAGTCATAAGGGGACATTTCTACTGCAACTTTATCTCCTGGAAGTATTCGAATGTAGTGCATCCGCATCTTTCCGGAAATCGTGGCCACTATTTGATGGTCATTTTCTAGACGCACTCTGAACATCGCATTCGATAGTGCTTCTTCAATGATCCCATCCTGTTTAATTAATTCTTGCTTAGCCATAAATTCTGATTTCGGAGTGCAAAGATACTAAAT
The DNA here is from genome assembly GCA_964645475.1 of uncultured Saprospiraceae bacterium. GTDB lineage: Bacteria > Bacteroidota > Bacteroidia > Chitinophagales > Saprospiraceae > JALZUU01. Next base: position 9,994 of record CAZYAC010000015.1, read on the forward strand.
TTTCACCGAATTTCTAGGTTTTACGCCTTAAAATTCCACAAAATCTCTCAAAGGCATTAAAATCAGAATAGTAGCATTACTCTTTTTCAGGACTGTTCTATATTCTGTGTTTTTCAATTCCAATTGCAACCTCAAAAACAATTTAGCTTTAAATGAAGAGTCCCTTTTATTCTACCCAGGTAAAGTCACATTTATTGGCTCTCGGGCGATAACTTCCTGTAATTCTTTGTTTTTGCTAATCGCTTCTTCAATCATTATGTGGTTAGAGAGCATATCAGCTCCCTCTTTTCTGACTGCAACGGTATGTTCGTAATGAGCAGAAGGTTTTCCGTCCTTCGTAACGATAGTCCAACCATCAGATAGTTGTTTTACCTCTTTTCGCCCCATATTAATCATCGGTTCAATAGCAATTACCAACCCTGGTTTCATGACGACTCCTTTTCCTCTTTTACCAAAATTTGGCACATTGGGTTTTTCATGGAGTTTTTTACCAACACCATGTCCAACCAATTCTCTAACGACTCCGTAGTTGTGTTTCTTTTCACAATAAGATTGAATGGCATGGCTTATATCCCCTACTCTATTGCCTGCTTTTGCCTGTTCTATACCTCGATAAAGGGCTTCTTTGGTTGTTTGCAGGAGCGCCATAACTTCTTCATTGATATTACCCAATGCAAAGGTATAAGCCGCATCACCGTAATACTCATGCTTAAGTGTTCCACAATCAATGGAAACAATATCTCCGTCCTTAAAGGGTTCGGATGATGGTAATCCGTGGACGACTTGTTCGTTAATGGAAATTAATAAAGTAGAAGGGCAGCCATAAAGACCTTTAAAGCCAGGAACTGCTCCGTGATCGCGAATCAGTTCTTCGGCTTCTTTATCAAGTTGAGCGCCAGTTATTCCTGGACGGATTTTACCAGCGATATCAGTAAGGACCTTAGATACTAACAGACAGTTTTCTCTCAACAACTCAATCTGTTCGTCTGTCTTGTAGTAAATCATGGTTATATGTAATAAAATGGTTGTAAGATGTTCACTACGCTAAGCAATAACAATCGGAACCAGAAAAAGCTTACATGCTAGCACCAATTCCCTGAATACCTCCTCTGGCTTTCAGACGACCTGATTTAACAAGGCCATCGTACTTACGCATCAACAGATAACTTTCGATTTGTTGTAGCGTATCCAATACTACGGCAACAAGAATCAAAAGAGAAGTACCTCCAAAGAACATTGCGAAGCTAATATTAACTCCTAAAGCAGCTGCAAAAGCAGGTAAAATTGCGATCAGTCCTAAGAAAATAGAACCAGGTAAAGTAATTCTTGTAGTCACCGAATCAATGAACTCGGCAGTTTGTGCACCGGGCTTGATACCTGGAATAAACGCGTTCTGACGTTTCAGGTATTCGGAGTATTGCTGTGGATTAACCAACAGGGCAGTATAGATATAAGTAAACACCACTACCAAAACAAAGTAAATTATATTATATAGCGGTGATGTAAAATCATTGAGGGCCATAAACCAACTAGAGGTCGTCAATGCACTTCCTTCACCTGCTGCAAATTGTGCGACTGAAGCAGGCAAGAACATTAATGCCTGAGCAAAGATGATAGGCATTACACCAGAGGCGTTTACCTTAATTGGAATATAGTCACGATTTCCAGCAACTGGCATCGCGCTAGCACCACGTCCCACCATTCTTTTAGCGAACTGTATCGGAATTCGTCGAACAGCCTGTACGATCATTACTGTGGCTAATACTACCATAAATAAGGCAGCCAATTCAACGATGATTAACAGACCAAAGTTTTTAGAAATTTCAAATACTAAAGCACCAGGTAAGGTCGCAATAATACCGATCATGATTAATAAACTGATACCATTACCAATACCTTTATCGGTAATTTTTTCCCCTAACCACATCGCTAGGATCGTACCTGTTGATAATATAATCACATTACAAAACCAAAATACAGCATCAGAAATACCAGGATCAACTGCTCCTTGAGATTTAACCCAAGTTAAGTAACCACCACCTTGTACTAAGGTAATTGCCACTGTTAGTAAACGTGTAATTTGAGTGATTTTCTTACGTCCAGATTCTCCTTCTCGCTGTTGTAAACGTTGAAAGTAAGGTACCGCAAAACCAGCTAACTGAATAATGATCGACGCAGTAATGTAAGGCATAATACCCAATGCAAAAACGGCTGCATTATTAAAGGCTCCACCTGTAAAAGCGTTAATCAAACCGAAAAGGTCACCAGTATTTGAGCTAGTTGCTGCTTCTAGAGCTGCCGGATCAACACCCGGTAAAACTACAAAACAGCCAAAGCGATAGACCATAAGGATTAGAAGGGTGAAGAGAATTCTGTCTCTTAATTCTTCAATTTTCCAAATATTTTGAATGGTCGTAATAAATCTTTTCATCAGTTATTTTTATACTAGATTTACGGTTCCGCCCTTGGCTTCGATTGCTTTTTTAGCAGCTTCGGAGATTGCGTGAGCAGAAACAGAAATTGAGGTCGTCAGTTCACCATTAGCCAAAATTTTGACTCGGTCATTTTTGCTGACAATGCCATTGGAAACCAAAGCATCTAAGTCAACAGTAGTAAGCTTGTATTTGTCTGCAATTTCTTGCAGTCTTTTTAGGTTAAGCGCTACGTAAGCTACGCGGTTGAAGTTTTTAAAACCTCTTTTAGGAAGACGCATCTGAAGTGGCATTTGACCACCTTCGTGTGCACGTTTGCGGCTGTAACCACTTCGGGACTTTTGTCCTTTGTGACCACGGGTACTCGTACCACCATGGCCTGACCCTTGTCCTCTACCAATTCGCTTTCCTTTTTTTGTTGAGCCTTTTGCGGGCTTGAGCGTATGTAATTCCATGATTTGACTCCTTTTACGGATCTATAAATTGTGTACGAATAGTTTATTATAATTGTTCCACTTTCAGCAGATGACTTACTTTGTTAATCATACCCTGCAATTGCGGATTTAGTTCAATCTCGACAGACTGGTTCATCTTGCGAAGTCCCAATGCTTTGATCGTATCTTTTTGACGCTGAGGCCGATCGATGATACTTCTCACCTGTGTAATTCTAACTTTAGCCATAATGATTAACCTTTAAAAACTTTTTCCATTGTTATTCTACGTTGCTTGGCAACAACCATTGGCGAACGTAGTTTAGATAATGCGTCGATGGTTGCTTTTACCACATTGTGTGGGTTAGAAGAACCTTGCGACTTAGCAAGTACATTTTTAACACCGGCAGTTTCCAGAACGGCACGCATAGCACCACCAGCAATTACACCGGTACCTTCAGAAGCTGGTTTGATAAGTACTTTACCAGCACCATATTTTCCTTTCTGCTCGTGTGGAATGGTACCATTATAAATCGGTACTTGAATCATATTTTTCTTGGCAACATCTACCGCCTTTGCGATTGATTCCTGAACATCTCTAGCTTTTCCAAGCCCATGTCCAATTTTACCTTTTCCATCACCGACAACGACAATAGCAGCAAAGCTAAAAGTTCGTCCCCCCTTTGTTACTTTCGCAACACGGTTAAGGTTCACCAATTTTTCTTTTAATTCTGAATCGGTATTATTATTACCGCGATCGTTTCTTCTTTTTGCCATTATAATTTATTTTTAAAAGTCTAGGCCACCTTCGCGGGCACCTTCAGCTAATGCTTTAACTCTACCATGATATAAATAACCACCACGATCAAAAACCACACTGGAGAAATTAGCGGACTTTGCTTTTTCAGCCAGGGCTTTACCTACTGCTTTTGCCTGTCCTACTTTGTTACCGGAAAAAGAGAATCCTTTATCCCGAGAAGAAGCAGCCAGTAAAGTATGACCATTCAGGTCATCAACTAATTGGCAGTAAATTTCTTTATTACTACGATATACCACCAATCGTGGAAGGTCGGAAGTCCCTTTAATTTTTTTACGGATGCGCTTGTGAATTCTTCGGCGCTTATCCTGCTTGGTCATTTTCATTATAAAAAATTTATAGCTTATTTACAATTGGTCGATTATTTAGCGGCAGTCTTACCAGCTTTACGACGAATTTCCTCACCTTTGAAACGAATACCTTTTCCTTTGTAAGGTTCTGGTTTACGGAAGGCTCTGATTTTGGCAGCAACCTGGCCGATCAACTGTTTGTCGTGAGATTCTAAACGAACCACTGGATTCTTACTCTTTTCAGAAATGGTCTCCAGTTTTACTTCATCCGGAACGGCAAACATAATCGGGTGAGAGTATCCTAACATGAGTGTTAAGAGTTGCCCAGTATTTTCAGCACGGTATCCAACCCCAACCAATTCAAGTTCTTTCACAAAACCTTCAGAAACACCTTCGACCATATTAGCGATTAACGATCGATAAAGACCGTGCATTGCTTTGTGCCGCTTTTGCTCAGTAGGTCGAGAAACGACTACTTCTCCTTCTTCCAATTTAATGGACAAATCTGGATCAACCTGTTGTTTTAATTCTCCCTTAGGGCCTTTCACGGTCACCAAATTACCTGCACTGACGTCGAGTGTGACGTTACCTGGCATTGCAATGGGCGCTTTTCCTATCCTTGACATGATATTGCTGGTTTAAAAATTTAAATTAATATACGTAACAGATTAACTCTCCTCCTACATTCTTATCTTTGGCTTGACGACCTGTCATTAATCCCTGAGAAGTAGAAACGATACAAACACCAAGTCCGTTAATAATACGAGGAACATCTGCCCCCTTGCTATATTTACGTAAACCTGGCTTGCTAATACGACCTAATTTTCTGATAACCGGTTCTCTGGTTACGGGATCGTATTTTAGTGCGATACTGATAATTCCCTGCTTTCCGGCGCTATCATCAAATTTGTATTTGAGAATATATCCTTGGTTATAGAGAATCTCCGTAATACTTTTTTTCATCCGAGAAGAAGGAATCTCTACTACTCGGTGACCTGCCTGTTGGGCATTGCGTATTCTGGTCAGTAAGTCTGCAATTGGATCTGTCATTTTATTATTATTGAAACGCTTTATTATTTAATTAAGGTCTAAGTACGTGGCCAAATTAAACTGTAATTTTGCCCAAGTACTTACCAGCTAGCTTTGGTTACACCAGGAATTTTTCCATTAAGTGCCATCTTACGAAAAGCAACTCTGGAAATACCGAACATTCGCATATAACCTTTTGGACGACCCGTAAGGCGACAACGGTTATGTAAACGAACAGCGGAGCTATTGCGAGGGAGTTTGTCCAACTCTTCCCACTTTCCTTCTTTCTTTAAAGTTTCACGCAATTCAGCGTACTTCGCAACCATTCTTTCACGCTTGCGCTCCCGCGCTATTAATGCTTTTCTAGCCATGATTATTTAGTTTTTATTCTGATTTTTAAACGGCATTCCCATTTCCTTTAAAAGGAACAACGCTTCAGCGTCGGTAGGAGCGGAAGTTACAAAAGTAATATCCATACCCGTAATTCTTGGTACTTTATCCAGATCAATCTCAGGGAAGATGATATGTTCTTTGATTCCCAAAGTATAATTACCTCGACCATCAAAACTTTTATCGTTAATTCCTCTAAAATCACGAACACGTGGTAAAGCAATAGCGATAAAACGATCTAGGAATTCCCACATTTGATCGTTTCGAAGCGTAACTCTTGCACCAATAACCATATCTTCTCTCAACTTAAAGTTAGAGATGGATTTTCGTGCCTTTGTTGGAACTGCTTTTTGACCAGCGATTAAGGTCAATTCTGATAAGGCATTATCTGCCAATTTCTTGTCAGCAGAAGCTTCCCCTACCCCTTGATTGATACAAATCTTTTCAAGTCTAGGTACCTGCATAGGAGAAGAGTAATTGAATTGCGCTTGCAATTTAGCTTTTACCTCCTCGCGGTATTTTGTTTTTAATCTTGGTTGATAACTCATCGTTAATTAATATTTTCGCCAGATTTCTTAGAATATCTTACCAACTTTCCGTTTTCTTCTCGACGACCAACTCGGGTAGTTTCACCAGATCTAGGATCGATCAACATAACGTTGGAAACATGGATAGAAGCCGCCATTTCAGTGATCCCACCGGGATTATCCTGAGTTGGTTTTTGATGTTTTTTTCGAATATTTACCTCTTCTACAATTACGCGATTTTTGCCAGGAAAAACTTCCAGGATTACTCCGGATTTTCCTTTATCGGCACCCGCCACAACCATTACTCGGTCACCTTTTTTGACCTTAAGTTTATGAGTCGGTATTTTTGAATTAGCTTGCTTAGCCATTACATTTAAATTTATAAAATGATTATAATACTTCGGGAGCCAATGACACGATTCGCATGTAATCACGATCACGTAGTTCACGAGCTACAGGTCCAAAGATACGGGTTCCTCTAGGTTCGTCGGCCGCAGTTAGTAGTACTACTGCATTGTCGTCGAAACGGATGTAAGAACCATCTTTTCTCCGTATTTCTTTTTTTGTTCGTACGATAACGGCTTTTGAAACCGTACCTTTTTTTACCCCTCCAGGAGAGGTCTCCTTAATGGTGACTACAATTTGATCACCAATAGAAGCATATCTTCTTTTAGATCCTCCCAGTACGCGGATGCAAAGCACTTCTTTGGCTCCACTGTTGTCCGCAACTTTTAATCTGGATTCTTGCTGTATCATGACTGCTTATTTAAAATATTTCCTAAAAGAGAGCAGAATATTACTTCGCTCGTTCAATAATTTCCACCAAACGCCATCTTTTGCGTTTACTTAATGGACGGGTCTCCATGATCCGTACAGTATCACCTTCGTTGCACTCATTTTTTTCGTCGTGAGCCACAAATTTTTTGGTTTTCTTTACGAATTTTCCGTAGATCGGGTGACGGAGTTTTCTCTCAACTACAATGGTGATTGATTTATCCATTTTGTTGCTGGATACTACCCCGACTCTTTGCTTTCTTAATGTTTTTTCTGTCATGATATTGACTTAACGCTACGATTGATGATTAAGATTTTTTCTTTCTACGGCGACGAATATTAGAACGGTTGGCCAATTCTGCTTCGGTCATGTTCTCTAATTCTCGGCGACGGATTTCTGTTTTCATACGTGCTATATCACGTCGAAACTCTCGAATTTCCAATGGATTGTCCAGGCCTTTAATTCCGTGGTCAAAAACCAGTTTGTGGTAATCCGATTCCGTAACTTGAAGCTGGCTGGCCAGTTCTTCGTCCGAATACCCTTTGAGTTCTAAAAATTTCTTGGTTGCCATTTTATAAAAATTAAAAACGTACTTTTTATTTTATGATATTATTCTGTATAATCGGTTCTGACTACAAATTTAGTTTGCACTGGTAATTTCTGTGCTGCTAGACGTAGGGCTTCTCTAGCTGTTTCTATAGGTACTCCGTCCATTTCGAACATAATTCTGCCTGGTTTTACCACTGCAACGTAGTGAGATAGCGGTCCTTTACCTTTACCCATACGTACCTCTTGAGGCTTAGCAGTAATAGGTTTGTCTGGAAAGATTCTAATCCATACGTTACCCTCTCTTTTCATGTATCGGGTCATGGCAATACGCGCAGATTCAATCTGGCGATTAGTGATCCATCCGGCATCTAAGGTTTTGAGTCCAAAAGATCCAAAAGAAATAGAGCTTCCACGATGTGCAAGGCCTCGGTTTCTTCCCTTTTGCGCCTTGCGATATTTCGTTCTTTTTGGCTGTAACATTTCCTAAATTTTAGCTATTTTAATGCCTCTGAAAAAAGCAGGGGCAAAGGTACATTTTTTTTAATGAATTCGCTAGTGACTAAAGTACTATCGACGTCGGTCATTATTACGACCTCCACGATCATTTCTTCTTCCTCTTCCTCCACGATCATTTCCTCGTTTGTTATCTATTCGACCATTTGGTGACAAATCCGGTTTACCTAAAACCTCACCTTTACAGATCCATACTTTGATTCCAATTTTACCGTATACGGTTTGTGCTTCGGTCAATGCGTAATCAATATCGGCACGGAAAGTATGTAGTGGTGTACGACCTTCTTTATATTCTTCTGATCGAGCCATTTCCGCTCCGTTCAGACGACCAGAGATTCTTACCTTGATACCTTCGGCGCCAGCACGGATCGAAGCTTGGATAGCCATTTTGATGGCACGACGATAGTTGATTCTTGCTTCGATCTGTTTTGCAACGGATTCTCCTACTAAAGCAGCATTAACTTCCGGCTTACGAATTTCGATAATGTTGATCTGAACATCGTTGCCCGTTAATTTTTTCAACTCCTCTCGGATACGGTCTACTTCTGTTCCTCCTTTACCGATAATGATACCGGGGCGAGAAGTATGCATGGTCACAGTGATACGCTTGAGCGTACGTTCGATGACAATCTTTGCGATGCCTCCTCGACGAATTCGAGCATGTAGATAAACGCGAATTTTTTCGTCCTGAACCACTTTGTCCGCAAAATCCTTTCCACCGAACCAGCTGGATTCCCATCCTTTGATGATTCCTAAACGATTGCCAATTGGATTTGTCTTTTGACCCATAATTGAGGTATATAATATAAGTTTATTAAAATATTTTATTCAGCTTCCGTTGTTTCCACTTCAGCTTCTGCATTATCATAATCTGTCGCAGTTTGATTTTCAACTACGATAGTTACGTGATTGCTATGTTTGCGAATTCGGTGCGCCCGTCCTTGAGGAGCTGGCTGAAAACGCTTCAGCATTCTACCCTGATCCACAAAAGCAGTTTTTATCACCAGATCGTAATCATCAGCACTTAGACTCATATCAGTTTTGTACTCCCAATTAGCAACAGCAGAAAGCACTAATTTTTCTAGCCATGTTGCCGCTTCTTTGTTAGTATAACGGAGTAAATCTAAAGCATCATCAATTCGCTTACCACGAATATTGTCAACTACCAAACGCATCTTGCGGGCAGACATTGGACAATTTCTCAATTTAGCTACAGCTTCCATTGTATAAAGATTTATAAAATTTTAATTTTTAAACAAAGTATTCACGAAAAATCGCGATTACTTTCTGTTACCTGAGTGTCCTCGGAAAGAACGTGTGGGAGAAAATTCGCCCAATTTGTGTCCTACCATGTTTTCGGTAACAAATACCGGAACAAAGGTTTTTCCGTTATGAACTGCGATGGTTTCTCCTACCATATCAGGAATAATCATCGAAGAACGGGACCAAGTTTTAATTACTGTTTTTTTCTTTGATTCCTTTGCCTTTTCCAATTTGGTAAGTAGCTTGTGGAATATATAAGGTCCTTTTTTTACTGATCTAGCCATTATAAAGGTATTTTATTTGTTTTTGTTAGTTGACTTACGCTTGGAAATAATCAACTTAGTAGAATTTTTCTTATTGTTACGCGTCTTCTGACCTTTGGCCATGATACCAGTACGTGATCTTGGATGTCCACCGGAAGATTTTCCTTCACCACCACCCATTGGGTGATCCACTGGGTTCATTGCTACCCCTCTTACTCTCGGACGACGACCTAACCAACGTTTTCGACCAGCCTTTCCTAATACTTGTAATCCATGATCAGGATTAGAAGTAGAACCAATCGTGGCTCGACAAGTAGATAAGATACGGCGAACTTCACCGGATGGTAATTTTACCACTACATATTTTCCTTCTCGTCCCATCAGCTGACCATAAGTACCAGCACTTCTTGCTAAGGCTGCTCCTCGACCAGGCTGTAATTCAATGGCATGAATAACTGCTCCGAAAGGAATCTTATCAAGTAACATCGTGTTACCTGTTTCTGGTGTTGCATCAGGTCCGGAAACCACTTTGTCACCAACTTTCAATCCGTCAGGAGCAATGATGTAACGCTTATCACCGTCAGCATAAACCAACAAGGCAATAAAAGCAGTACGATTCGGATCATATTCTATAGACTTAACCGTAGCGGGAATTCCGTCTTTGTTACGCTTAAAGTCAATAACACGATACTTTCTTTTATGTCCACCACCACGGTTTCTTGTGGTCATTTTCCCTGTACGGTTACGACCTCCTGTTTTAGACAGGGGAGCTAGCAAGCTTTTTTCCGGTTTATCAGTAGTGATAGCCGAATAAGTATTTCCTACTCTAAAACGCGTACCCGGTGTAACGGGACTATACTTTTTAACTGGCATTTTTTAAAAATTTATCAGTTCAATCCTCTAGGAGGAGTATCTAAATTAAGTTTATACTTCGCCGAAGAAATCGATGTCTTCACCATCCGCAACTGTAATGATTGCTTTTTTGTAGGAAGAACTTCTACCTCGAACCACACCGGAGCGGGTATTACGAGTTTTAGATTTTCCAGGCATCGTGATGGTATTAACAGATTTCACGTTAACACTATACATGCTTTCGACTGCTTTTTTGATTTCAATCTTGTTAGAAGATTTATCAACCAAAAAGCTATACTGACCACGATCTTCTGTTAGTCGCTCAGACTTTTCAGTGATAATGGGTTTGATTAAAATGCTATTCTTTGCCATGATCTTATTATTTAGCGAAGGTGGCTTTAATTTGCTCGATGGCTCCTTCTGAAAGGACCAAAGTCTGAGCTTTTACAATTTCGTATGTGTTCAGATCCGCAGCGCGGGTAACAGAAGTTTTAGGAAGATTACGGCTAGACAAGTATAAGTGTTTATCCATATCTCCAGTAACAAGAACTGCTTTCTTATCTGAAATATTCAGTTTATCTAAAATTCCTTTGAACTGTTTCGTCTTTGGTGCTTCTAAAGTAAAGTCCTCTACCACTACCAAGTTTCCTTGTGATTGTTTGTCAGACAAAGCAGACTTTCGAGCTAAAGCACGAACTTTTTTGTTCACCTTCATGTCGTAAGTTCTTGGACGAGGTCCAAAGATTCTACCACCACCACGGAACAATGGGTTTTTGATATCACCTGCACGAGCTGTACCGGTACCCTTCTGACGCTTAATCTTTTTGGTTGAACCTTTTATTTCGCCACGCTCCTTGGTTTTATTCGTTCCTTGACGTTTGTTAGCCAAGTGCAATTTTACCGCAAGGTAAACCGCGTGCTCGTTAGGCTCTACACCGAAGATATCTTCAGGAAGATCTACTTGCTTGCCAGTTGACTGGCCATCTATGTTAATTATATCGATTTTCATTGCTGAATTACTTTTCAATGATTACGAATGCACCCTTATGACCTGGTACTGCACCTTTGATCAGGATGATGTTTTTCTCTGGGAAGATTTTTACTACTTCCAAATTTTCGGTGGTAATTCGTTTACCGCCCATACGTCCGGCCATTCTCATTCCTTTAAATACTTTTGCAGGATAAGAAGCGGCACCTATAGAACCAGGAGCTCTTTGTCGGTTATGTTGACCGTGAGTAGCATCGTTTACCCCACGGAAATTATAACGTTTTACTACCCCTTGGAAACCTTTACCTTTGGAAGTTCCAACAACATTTACTTTATCTCCTTCTTGGAAAACTTCCCAAGCTTCGATAATATCACCAATTGCTTTAGCAACTGGATCAGCAGTATTGCCTTCCTCGTCGGTCATACCATTTAAGGCATCTAAATCGAAATCACGGAATTCGACAACTTTACGTTTAGGAGCAGTCTTGGCATTTTCAAAATGACCAATCATTGCTTTTGTAGAATTTTTGGCTTTCACTTCGCCAAATCCTAACTGTAAAGAATTGTATCCGTCTTTGCCATCATCCGTTTTTACTTGAGTGATAACACATGGACCTGCTTCAATAACTGTGCAGGCGAGGTTGTTTCCAGCGTCGTCAAAGACACTAGTCATTCCTATTTTTTTACCTATTATACCGTTCACAACAATATGATTTTATGTATAAATAATATACAGAACAATAGTACTTGCCGGCTACAACGCAGCCAGAAAACTAAGGATCCCGAGGGGACTTAATTTTAGATACTTTTAAGCTAAAAATAGCTCGTTCAGTATTGGTACACTTTTCTTATAATTGAGGGTTACAAAGTAACGACCTCGTTAATTATTTTTCCTTTGAAAGTTTATGTCAACTTTACCTGTATATCTACACCACTGGGTAATTCCAGCTTTGATAATGCGTCTACGGTTTTTTGCGTAGGCGTGTAGATTTCGATTAATCTCTTGTGGGTGCGTAACTGAAACTGCTCGCGAGATTTCTTGTTGACGTGCGGGGACCGCAGTACGGTGAAGATTTTCTTCTCGGTTGGCAGCGGAATCGGTCCAGTCACTACAGCTCCACTATTCCTTACGGTCTTAACAATCTTCTCAGTTGACTTGTCAACCAAGTTGTGATCGTAGGATCGGAGTTTGATTCTGATTTTTTGATTCATTACCCTATTGGATGTTAAATAAAATTACATTAAAATAGTTGCCAGCAGACCGGAATCTACCGGCAACGTTTCTTTTCAATTTTTAAAAAAAAGAGTGCTATTATGAATTAACAGCTCCTTTTGCTTTTTCGATTACATCTTCTGCAACACTTTTAGGAGCTGCTTCGTAACTTTTAAATTCCATAGTGGAAGAAGCACGACCTGATGTAATTGTTCTTAAAGTAGTTACATAACCGAACATTTCCGCCAAAGGTACGGTTGCCTGAATGGCTACTGCACCACCTGGACGTGGTTCTTGTCCGGTAGGAATTCCACGACGACGATTAAGATCACCGATTACAGATCCTACGTAATCTTCGGGTGTTACTACTTCTAGTTTCATGATTGGTTCCAATAAAACTGGTTTTGCTTTATGAGCAGCCGCTTTGAAACCTTCTTTTGCACAAAGTTCGAATGCGATTGGTTTAGAATCCACTTGGTGAATAGAACCATCATAAACACGTACTTTCATGCTATCAATATTGTAACCCGCCAGGATACCATTCTTCATCATGGCTTTAAAGCCTTTTTCAGTTGGTGGTAATAATTCCTTAGGAATCGCTCCACCGGTAATGGCGTTTACAAATTGTAATTGTACTTTTCCGTTCTTAAAGTCTTCGCTGTCAAGGAATTCTTGATCTGCTGGTCCCAATTCGAATTGAATATCAGCAAATAGACCTGAACCACCCGTTTGCTTCTTTAGTCGTTCACGGTGATCAACGGTAACGGTTAATGCTTCTTTATAGTTAACTTGAGGAGCACCTTGGTTACATTCTACTTTGAATTCTCTTCTTAGACGATCCACGATAATCTCGAGGTGTAACTCACCCATTCCGCTAATTACGGTTTGGTTAGTATCTTCGTCGTATTTCACTTTGAAAGTAGGATCTTCTTCGGCCAATTTACCTAAGGCCATACCTAGTTTCTCTACATCACTTTGTGTTTTAGGCTCAATCGCAATTCCAATTACTGGATCTGGGAAAGTCATACTTTCCAGAATGATTGGGTTTTTAAGATCACAAAGTGTATCTCCTGTACGAATATCTTTGAATCCAACACCTGCAGCAATATCACCTGCTTCTACTCTCTTCACTGGGTTTTGCTTATTGGCGTGCATCTGGTAGATACGCGAAATTCTTTCTTTATTATCAGAACGTGTATTTAATACATAAGAACCGGCGTCTAATGCACCACTATATACACGGAAGAAGGCTAGACGACCTACAAAAGGATCTGTAGCAATCTTGAATGCTAAAGCTGCAAAAGGTTCATCTGCATTAGGTTTACGCTGAATTTCTTCTTCTGTATTTGGATCGGTTCCAGTAACGGCTTCGATGTCCATTGGAGAAGGTAAGAAAGTACAAACAGCATCTAATAATGCCTGTACCCCTTTATTTTTGAAGGCAGAACCACACATCATTGGACAAATAGTCATATCGATGGTAGCCTGACGGATCGCAGTACGCATTTCTTCAAGTGTGATTGAATCTGGATCGTCAAAGAATTTCTCCATCAAGGTCTCATCATATTCGGCGATCGCCTCAACGAGTTCCGCACGAGAAGTATTTACCACTTCTACTAAGTCTTCAGGAATTGGAATTTCTTTGAAAGTCATTCCCTGCGTTTCATCATCCCAAATGATCGCTTTATTGGTCATCAAGTCAACAACGCCACGAAATTTTTCTTCTGCACCAATAGGAATCTGCAAGGGAATTGCATTTGCTCCTAATTTATCGCGAACATCCTTCACTACTGCGAAGAAATCAGCACCAGTACGGTCCATTTTATTAACAAACCCAATACGAGGTACTTTATAACGATTGGCCTGACGCCAAACTGTTTCTGATTGTGGTTCTACACCAGATACCGCGCAAAATAAAGCAACGGTACCATCTAGTACACGTAAAGACCGTTCTACTTCTACCGTAAAATCAACGTGACCAGGTGTATCGATAATATTTACTGTGTACATTTGATCTTCCCACTTCCATTCTGTCTTGGTAGCAGCAGAAGTAATTGTAATACCTCTTTCTTGCTCTTGCTCCATCCAGTCCATAGTAGCAGCACCATCGTGTACTTCACCAATCTTGTGACTCAACCCTGTGTAATACAGGATACGTTCCGTAGTTGTCGTTTTACCGGCATCAATGTGAGCGGCAATACCAATATTTCTCGTAAATCTAAGATCTCTAGCCATAATTCTGAATTGTCTATAAGGATAATAAATTGTTGATGATAAATCTGTTCTTAAACTTTAAAGTGTGCAAAAGCTCGGTTAGATTCCGCCATTTTGTGCGTATCTTCCTTACGTTTTACAGCTGCACCTTCCCCTTTGCTAGCTGCGATTAACTCGGCTGCCATTTTTTCGGCAAAACCTTTCCCACTACGGGTACGAGCAAATCGAATCAACCATTTCATTCCGATAGAAATTTTACGCTTAGCGCGAATTTCGGTTGGAATTTGGAAAGTAGCACCACCGATTCTTCGGCTACGTACTTCCACTTGAGGCATAGCATTGTTTAAAGCTTTCTTCCAAACAGCATGTTCATCTTCATTAGTTTTCTCTTTCACGATGTCCATCGCCTTGTAGAATACAGTCAGTGCGGTACTTTTCTTACCTGACAACATCATGTTGTTCACAAACTGAGTAACCAATGGATCTCCGAAACGAGGATCAGGGGCGATGTGTCTTACTTTAGGTTTTCTTTTACGCATGAGCTAAACGTGATTTCTGATAACTAATTTTATTATTTCTTTGGACGTTTTGTTCCATATTTTGAGCGACTCTGAAGACGATCCGTTACGCCGGCAGTATCTAAGGCACCTCTCACAACCGTGTAACGTACACCAGGTAGATCTTTTACACGACCTCCACGGATCAGTACAATAGAGTGTTCTTGTAGATTGTGACCTTCACCAGGGATATAGGCAATCACCTCAATACCATTGGTTAGACGAACTTTAGCTACTTTACGAAGAGCAGAGTTCGGCTTTTTAGGAGTCGTAGTATATACTCTAGTGCAAACGCCTCGTTTTTGAGGGCAAGCATCAAGGGCACGAGACTTACTGGCTTCTACAATTTTCTTTCTGCCTTTCCGTACAAGTTGATTAATAGTCGGCATACAATCTAATCTTTTCTATTTAATGAATTTTTTACCCCTAAAATAATAGGGTGTAAATTGTGTTTTTTTTGGAGAAAAAGCGTTTTTTTGATTTCCATCATCTACCTGTCTCCAAAACGAATGCAAAGATAAGACTATTTAGGTGAAATTCAAAAGAGAAGTGATATTTATTTTTCAGCAAAATAATTTAACATTTTAAGAAGCAATTATGAAGGAAATTGAGGTACGAAAAGCCACTAAAAACGATCTAAAAGCCATCTATGGCTTGGTAAAGGAATTGGCGATCTATGAAAAAGAACCCGAAGCGGTAACTGCCACCCTAGAAGATTACCAAAATGACTTTGCCGAAGGGATATTTGAGGCAAATGTGGCGCTGCATGGTGAAGAAATTGTAGGAACCACTATATATTATATGAGTTATTCAACTTGGAAGGGAAAAATGTTATATCTGGAAGATTTTGTAGTTAAGGAAACTTTTCGGCAAAAAGGGGTTGGTCAATTGCTTTTTGACGCCTATTTAGCAGTAGCCAAAGAAAAGAAAGCGGTAATGGTCAAGTGGCAAGTTCTAGACTGGAATGAACCTGCTTTGAATTTTTACGAACGTAATAATGCTATTATTGAGAAAAATTGGTGGTCAGGGAAGATATTTTTGGAAAAATGAATGCAACAATGTACTTTTACACATTATCTAATATAATATAGGTTTTTAACCAAATTTTGAAATTAGCGTTTATTTGTATATTTTAGTAGATAGATAGAATTAATATTCCGGCTTTTGCCGAAAGACATAGTGTTTCATAGTGTGAGGGGTAACCATTAATGTGGTTGCTCCTTTTTTTATATTTCTCTCCTCATCAACTGGTTAGCTAAGTTTCGCAATAAAATTTTACGAGATTCCTCTACCTTTACTCGGTCGAGGTGGATAAATGCTTTTTTCAGATAGTCTTCCATTAGTTCAGAAGCCTGTTCTTGAACTTTCAGCTTCTGATAGATACTGGTAACCTTCTCAATTTTCTGGTTTGGATTGGTAGCATCTGATAATGCGTCCAATAAATTGACCCTATCTTGGCCTCTGGCTTGCTCCATAGACTTCAGCAACAAAAAGGTTTTTTTGTTCTGTGCAATGTCACCGCCTACCTTTTTACCAAATTTTTCTGGATCTCCAAAAGTATCTAAGATATCATCTTGCAATTGAAAAGCGATACCAATATGGCGTCCAAACTCGTATAGTTCATTGGCATCTTTTTCAGCGGCACCTCCAATTAATGCACCGATTTTAAGTCCACCAGCAATTAGCACTGACGTTTTTAGCTCTATCATTTTAAGATAGGCCGCAATTTCTACCGATTCCTGTGTTTCAAAATTCATATCATATTGTTGCCCTTCACAAACCTCTATAGCTAACTGGTTGAAAATGCGCAAGATAGTGGGTAACTGGTTTGGGTTTTTTAGTTGACTAAGATACTGATAAGTTAGGATCAACATTGCGTCACCTGAAAGGATACCAGCGTTCTGTCCGTATTTGATATGAACGGTAGGCTGTCCACGTCTTAATGGTGCCTCATCCATAATATCGTCATGAACTAAACTAAAATTATGGAAAATTTCGATTGCCAAAGCTGCAGGAAAGGCCTGTTCTATTTCTTCAGAAAAAAGATTAGTCCCCATTAACAATAAGACTGGGCGTAGCCGTTTTCCTCCTAATTGGAGTATATAATTAACTGGTTCATATAATTCTTTGGGTGATTGATCAAATAATTCTTTTTTCAAATATTTAAGGAACAATTCTTGCAAATGTTCAACTGATAGCATAATGGTAATTTTTGATAGCTTCTTTAATATGTTTGATCTCGGCAAAGTTAACAAATAGACTTTATTCTAAAATAATTAGTATGCTTCCAAATGATCTTTTTGGTTGCATTACAAAAAATTTCAGCAAAAAGTCTAATGAGTTCTGTAAAAAAACTTAAAAATATTACCTACGCAACCTCTTTCTCAAAGCACCGTATTATAATTAAAATTTATTAATA
>CAZYAC010000015.1:27615-29805 GCA_964645475.1 uncultured Saprospiraceae bacterium
TTACCTACGCAACCTCTTTCTCAAAGCACCGTATTATAATTAAAATTTATTAATATGAACGAAACTCAAAGCAGCATTACCATTCTTTTGATTGAAGATAATCCAGGTGATGTTAGACTTACTCAGGAGGCATTTAAAGAAGGTCGTAAAAATGTAAATCTGGACGTAGTAATGGATGGAGTAGAAGCTATTAATTATCTTTATAAAAAAGCACCGTACCAGCAAAAGAAAAGTCCAGATTTAATCCTTTTAGATTTAAATCTACCAAAGATGGATGGTCGAGAAGTTCTCGAAAAAGTAAAAAGCGACGATAACCTTCGCAGGATTCCAGTTATTGTTCTTACGACCTCTGATGCAGATCAAGATATTCTGAAAAGCTATAACTTACACGTTAACTGTTATTTAAATAAACCAGTTGATTTCGATAAATTCTTTGACATTATACAAAAGATTGAGGATTTTTGGCTTACTACAGCGATTTTGCCATCAATGATCCCTTAATCGCTTCCCAAATACCTTATAAAACCGTTGTAGTAAAAGCCTCCACTTTATGAATGTGAATACTACTCTACACCTTCTATTAATAGAAGATAATCCAGGTGACGCTAAGTTGATCAGCAATATGCTGAAATCATCCTCTGTTCGTTACGAGCTATATACTGTACCTACGCTCTTCGAAGGTGCTAACTTGATCGAGGATCAGGAAATAACGATGGCCCTACTGGATCTTTCCCTACCGGATTCTACCGGTTTTAAAACACTTACTTCATTTCTACAGCGTTGTCCCAAAACGCCAGTTATTGTCATGACCGGAACCAATAACGAATTAATTGGTAATCAGGCAATCAAAGCCGGGGCAATGGATTATCTTGTCAAAGGTCAGTTTGATGGCAAACTCCTAGGCCGTTCTATTAGGTACGCCTTACATCGTGTAAAAAACAATCAAAAATTAGAAGCTACGGCTCGAAACTTAGCCATTAGTGAAAAGAGATTTGTGGAAGCCCAAGAGATGGCTCACTTCGGTAATTGGGAAATGGATATTGTCAGTAATAAAATGTTGTGGGCTGATGAAATTTTCCGCATCTTTGGATTTCCGCTTAATAGTATGGTCCCTACCCTTTCGGATTATATCAACTATACCCATCCAGAAGACAAAGCAAAACTGCAGGACTTTTTTGAATTGGCTACTAAAGATGGTCAGTTGCATCACCTTACCCACCGGATTGTTCTTAAGGGACGTTCTATCAAACATATTTCGATTCAGGCTAAAATGAATTTTGATGAAATTCGTAAAAAGCTTTTTCTCTCCGGTACCTTACAAGATATTACAAAGCAAAAGATAACGGAAGAGTTGATCATCGAAAAAAATATCAACACTAAAGCCAGCAAAATTAAAGATGAAGCATTAGCTGATATTAGCTTTCATATTAGAACGCCGCTTTCTTCTGTCATCAATCTATTATATCTGATAGAAAAAACAGAGATTGCTCCAGAACAAACAGAACTCATTGATGGTTTAAAAACCTCGGTAGACGATCTCTCCATTATGGTTAATAATCTGATGAATTTTTCGGTTTTGGTTTCTGATAAAATCGAAGCGGAAAAAGAGAGCTTCGAAATTGGAGCATTCATAGAAAGTATGAAACGGGTAGTAAAAATGAGAACGGACAACGCGGACATTGATCTGACCTTTCTGATTGATGAAAGTTTACCCAATAAAATTATCAGCGATACCAAAAAAATCACACAGATACTATATAATTTAATTGATTTTTTGATTGCAAAAACGGAACGTCAAAAATGTCTATACTTTAAGGCCAGTGCAGAGAAGACCTCTGACAAAAACTATGAACTGATCTTCACCTTACACAGTGAAGGATTAAAACTGGATGAAGAAGAAATAGAAGATTTGTATGCAGCAGAAAAAATTCTCGAGATTTACAATCCAGAAGAAAATGAACAAAACAAGCTCATTACTGGAATGGCTATTGTTAATAAATTAATTAAAATTATTTCTGGAAATTTATCTATAAAATCAAAGAACGATACAGATACCGTTTTTCAACTTACCATTCCAGTAGAAATAGCGAAGCAACCGCTCAAGATTCAGGGAGATATTCCTAGCTCACCACTGCGAATATTATTAGTTGAAGATCATTTTTTAAATCAACTCGCCACCAAAAAAGTACT
>CAZYAC010000016.1:0-29538 GCA_964645475.1 uncultured Saprospiraceae bacterium
GTAATCAATGGTGGTGTCGTATCTTCTACATTGATCGTCTGCGTTGCCGTTGAACTATTATTACACTCATCTGTCGCTGTCCATGTTCGCGTAATCGTATACGTATTTACACATGAACCAGCAGTCGTTGCATCACTCACTACCACATTGATGTCACCCACCAACGTACAATTATCTGATACTGTCACTATCGTTGCATCTCCCGTTGGGATATTATCACACTCGACCGTGATCGCTCCAGGTACATTAATAATAACAGGTGGGATGGTATCAGAAACAAAGATTGTTTGTGATACGATTTCCTGGTTTCCACAATCATCTGTGGCAGTCCAAGTTCGAATTAATTCATAAGTATTTAAGCACGAAGCATTTTGAGTTGTTTCAGCTAATACTATTGTTACGCTGTTTCCACATTTTTCAGCAACAATTTGAGTTCCAATAACTGGTGGAGCTGGTATACTATTACATTGTACACTGGTATCAGCAGGTTGCGTAATTGTAAATATAGGAGCCAAAGTATCTAATACGGTTATCACCTGATTTTGGGTAAATCCATTTCCACAATCATCCGTTACTGTCCATACTCTGGTAAAGGTTCCAGTGTTATTACAACTTGCCAAAGAACTGGTGTTATCCACATAAGTAACAACTGGCGTACTTGTGCAAGCATCATCAATATTTGTTGGCACACCAATAGAGCTGGTGGTGGAATCAATCTGGCAATTAATATCAAAATATAGAACGGTATCAACCGGAACTGTAAAGCTAGGAGGAATCGTATCGGCTATTGTAATCGTTTGGATTCCAGTAGCGGTATTCCCACAATTATCTGAGACGGTCCATAGACGAACTAAATCTCCGGTACTATTACAACCAGCGACTAGGTTAGTCAAATCGTCATTGTAGGTTGTCGTTATGGTTGCACCACAAGCATCTATAATATCAGAAGGAGTTCCAGTTGAGGTAATTGTAGTATCAACCAGACAGTTTACGTCAAGATATAAGATGGTGTCATTAGGAATTGTAAAGGTTGGAGCTAAAGTATCTGCAATAGCAATATTTTGAATACCTGTTGAAATATTACCACATCCATCCTCAACAGTCCAAGTTCTTATTAATGTACCTGTGGAATTACATCCTGTCAGGTTACTCAAATCATCAACATAAGAAGTATTAATGACACTACTACAATTATCGTTAATCAAAGAAGGCGTACCTGTAGAAACTGAATTAGTATCAACACTACAGGACAGATCTAAATACAACAATGTATCTACTGGTATCGTAAAGGTTGGCGCTATTGTATCTAGTACCGTAATTATTTGATTTTGGGTTGTTGTATTACCACAATCATCCGTCACCATCCAAGTTCTGGAAATGAATCCAGTATTGTTACAGTTATTCAAAGTAGAGAAATCATCAGTGTAAGTTGCTACAAGTGAGCCACTACAAGCATCATTTATACTAGTTGCCGTTCCAGTAGACGTAGTAGCAGTATCAATTGAACAAGAAAGATCTAAGTATAAGGTGGTATCTGATGGAGCCACGAAAACTGGCCCTAGTGTATCAACAATGGTAATCGACTGAGTTTGATTAGTTATATTTCCACAATCATCAGAGACACTCCACGTTCTTAAGATAAATCCAGAAGTATTACAGCCAGATAAATTTGTCAAATCATCGGAATAAGTGGCAGTCAAACCAGTAGAACAAGCATCGCTTAAATTTATAGGTTGACCAGTAGATGATATGGTGGTATCTACTGAACAGGAAATGTCCAAATATAATGTCGTATCAACTGGCAAGGTGAACGTTGGTGCCAAGGTATCGACAATAGCAATAGTCTGAATACCTGTAGCTGTGTTTCCACATTGATCCGAAACCGTCCAAGTTCTTATTAAATCACCGGTTGAATTACAATTATTCAAGTTTGATAAATCATCCGAATAACTGGTAATAACACTAGGAGAACAAGCATCAACTGATCCGGAAGGAACTCCTGTCGAAGAAGTTGTGGTATCTACCAGACAACTTGAATTTAAATATAATATAGTATCCGTCGGCAGTACAAAAACAGGTGCTAACGTATCTGCGATTGCTATTGATTGAATACCCGTATTAGTATTTCCACATTCATCGGAGACCGTCCAAGTACGAAGAAGTGTACCAGTATTATTACATCCGGAAAGCCCGCTAAAATCATCAGTATAGTCAACTGTAAAGGTTCCTGAACAAGCATCAGAAATACTTATTGGAGTACCTGTAGAAGTAGTCATGCTATCAATTGCACAGGCATTATCTAAATATAAAGTGGTGTCTGCTGGTAATGTGAAAGTTGGTGCAATGGTATCTAGTAAAGTAATATTTTGTATTTCTGTACTAATATTTCCGCATTCATCCGAAACCATCCAAGTACGAACCAATGTACCTGTATTACTACAACCGATCGCTAGTTGTGACAAATCATCTGAATAATTTACCGTAAAGGTGGATCCACATGCATCTACCATACTTGTCGGAATTCCCGTAGAACTAGTCATTGTGTCAGCCTGACAAATATTGTCAAGATATAGCGTAGTATCATTAGGTGCTGTAAAGGTCGGTGCCAAAGTATCTGCAATAGAAATGGTTTGTATCCCTGTAGCAATATTTCCACATTCATCGGAGACACTCCAAGTTCTCACGAACGAGCCAGAGGTATTACAACCAGTTAATCCACTGAGGTCATCAGAATAAGTAAAGTTAGTAGTACCCGTACAAACGTCATTGATATCTGTAGGTATTCCAGTAGAAGTAGACGAAGTATCTACTAAACAGAATAGATTGAGATATAAGGTTGTATCAGTTGGGATAGTAAACGTAGGTCGAATTGTATCGACAATGGTTATATTTTGCGTACCAATAAATTGATTTCCGCATTCATCCGAAACGGTCCAAGTTCTCGCAAAGGTTCCAGTGTTGTTACAGCCACTCAATGTAGATTGGTCGTCGGAATAATTAATTGTCAAGGTACCAGAACAATCATCCAATGCATCTAGAATAGTTCCAGTAGAGGTACTACTCGTATCTACGGTACAAGCTGTTGTCAAATAAACAGTAGTATCAGCAGGTATCGTACCTGTTGGAATATTATTATCTTCATAAAAAATATTGGCCTGAGTCTGAGCAACGTTTCCACATCCGTCAGTTGCAAAGAAAGTAACTAAGGCAGTACCTGTAGGTCCACAACTATCTGCAAGCCCAGTATAATCATTTGTAACAAGTACATCTTGATTACAATTATCAGAGAAAGTCGCCCCTCCATAATTTCCTAGCCACTGATTAATGGAATCGGTTAGATTAATTGAACTGCTACATTCCAATATTAAATCATTTGGAACTTCATTCCAAACGGGTAATTCTGTATCTAGTGCATCAAATGAAATCGTATCACTAGAGATACAACCTCCCCGACTTACAGTAAGACTAATTGTTTTAATTCCACAAGTATCGAAGACTACACTATGTGGCCCTAATCCTGAAATTGTATCTGGCGTAGCACCAAGTCCAAAGTTCCAGAAATACTCCGTATTTAGTCCATTGTCGAGTGCACTAAAAACAGCTGTATCAGAAGGACAAGAAATAGGGTTAACTGATATGTTTGAAATAGTACCACAAGAAGGATCATCACAATCAATAAGTCCATTTTGATTATCATCAATACCGTTATCACATATTTCATCACAAGGAATAAGATTCAGTTCATAACAACAGAAAGGTGAAGTTCCACAATTACTTAAAGTAGATACACATATACTATAACTACCAGAATCAACATTCGAAGGATCAATTACAATGGAAGAAGTACCATCTCCACTAACAACGTTAATACCTGCTGGAATCAACCAATCAAAACCAGTAGCATCTGGTAGGGAATCAATTGTAAAACGAATAGAATCATTCGTGATACAAGTAACCAGACCAACGGTATCCGGCATAAGGAAAAAACAACTGAAGGGTACGGCATCATTCAAAATGACTTCTGTCGGTATTGTTTCGCAATTACCATTATCGTTGCGGGCAAAGACTTGATAGGTACCGGAGGTCAAGCCTGTAAAGGTTCCGCTCGATTGCCACGATCCTAAGACACCTAATCTATATTCGGTTGTTCCTACTCCGCCAGCGGCCGATATGGTAATCGTACCATCAGAAGCATTACAGGCGGTAGGATTCGATGTAGCATCTACGGTTATTGTTATCGAGTCTGGTTGTGTTACGGTAACGGAATCAACTACTTCACAGGAGTAACCATCGGTAACTGTTACATCGTAAGTACCAGCTACTAAATTATTTGCAATATTACCACTTGAAGGAATTGGGCCAGTGTCTCTACTACTCCATTGATAGCTATAGGTACCAATTCCTCCTGAAGCAGTCACGGTTGCCTGGCCATCATTTTCTCCAAAACAAGAAATAGGGATAGTTACTGCGGTCGAAGCCAATAATATCGGAGGATCATTTAAGGTAATGCTCTCCGTATCGCTACAACCATTAATATCCGTAGCAGTTACTGTATAAGTACCCGCAGTTAAAGAATCTGCGATAGCTGTATTATCACCATTGCTCCATTGATAAGTAAACCCACTAGCTCCACCCGTTGCATTGGCTCGAACTGAACCACTATTTTCTCCAGCACAATTAATCGCCTCACCACCAAAATTAGAAGTTATTGAAGTTGTGATTGTGGTTGGTGGTGGTTGGGATAGTGTAATACTATCTAAGGCAGAACAGCCCAAGTTATCTGTGACGGTAACAAAGTAGGTACCAGCAATTAAGTTTCTAACGGTATCCATAGTTTGACCATCACTCCATAGTATGGTAATCGGAGCTATACCACCAGATACCTCTACAATTGCTTCGCCGTCATTATCACCATTACAAGTAATATTACTAAGGGCAAGCGCATCAATATCTAGGGTAGTCTCAACGAAGATTGTCTGTTCTTGAGAAGATGTATTTCCACAATTATCCGTAGCCGTCCAAGTACGTTCAATCTCATAGCTACAACCAGTAGTGGTAATGTTCTCAGCAAATGTAACCACGGGATCAGGATCACAGTTATCTACTGCATTAATACATCGAGGGAAAATTTCTACCTCAGCTATGTTCATTATATCACCCGTCTGCAATTGAATTCTTACATACCTTCCAAATGAACTTAGTGGAATAGTGGTAGGAAATTGAGCTTGAGGTCCTTCAAAATAACTATGGACTTTAGGATCACTTAAGGTTGTTGTAAGATCAGTAGAGGTAAAAGGTTTTTCAGAAACAAGGATATAATAATTTTCAGTTCTAGGCTGACAACAATTGGTTCGATTAAATACGTGGATCGAATCCAACTGATGTACGGCTAGGAGATCCACCTCCCACCACGGCTCTACTTCTACAGACGTAGTATTGAAATTGCTATAAATTCCATCAACCAAACGACTAGCGGGTGTTGTGCTGGAAAGTAGACTAGACTGAGTAGCTGGCTTGCCTAGTGCGATATTTGTAACATTATCACCACAATTTAAAAGTGGAGGTTCTGGTATTCCAGAAGGAGTTTTCGTTAAATCAGCAGGTATATCCAATAAGACTGGAGCCGTAGTATCGACCACTATTATATTTTGAGTCTCAACAAATACATTTCCACAGTAATCGGTGGTAGTCCATGTACGCGTTATGTTATAGGCTTGATCTGTACAAGTTCCATTGTTAGTTTGGGTATTTGTTTCTACGAAAGTGGTATTGACGATACAACCTGAAACCACTAGTTCTGCTACAGCGGTAAGACCTCCACCATTCACTTCTGATATGGCCCTCAGCTGCACATAGTTTGCGGTTTGGCTAGGGAAGGAAACCGTCTCAGGGTCCGTTCCTGATGTCCAAGTACCCGTAGCTACTGGACTTCCCCAATTAGTACCGTCCATACTTAGATAGAACTCGTAATCAGCAATACGACCTTCTGAATTATCTTGTCTCGGAAGATACGTAAATCCCGAAACTTCTTCTGTTTGTCCAAGATCAATTTGGATAGCATGTGGTAATGGTTCAGGAACCTGACCAGTACAACAACACTGAAATTCTATAGCATCTATGTCTAAGTCCCAAGCAGTAAGGTTAGAAAAACGAACAAAACGCGTATCGTATTCCGTAACTAAATTGTAGTTGTAGAAACTCGTGTTATTGGTAGAAAAAGGATTATCGGCACGATTTCGATAATTAACTCCATCCCCTGATTCAGCAATTCTGAGTGTTGGTGTTCCACCAGTAACTGGACTTCTACGAAGCCTAATAGTATAAGGCGTTCCAGCAGCAATTATTTCTCCTAAATCAATTACCAAGACTTGTCCTTGATCATCTAAGGTGGCAAAATTGCCGTCCGAAGCACCAATAACATTGTCAGGATTATTAACTCCAGTATTGGCTGTAGCATCTGTTGCGTTCCCTACTCCACAACTAGTCGGTGCACTACTACTAGTTAACCAATACGTATTTCGATTTCCATCGATGGCCTCCTCTCCTCCAAAATTTGGACCTTGCTGAGAGTCAACCGAACGACTCGTCCAGTTATATTCTGGTAATAAACCTTCTTGGAAGCAACTATCCTGAACAGCAGCGACGATAATATTTTCACAACTCAAGATTGTATCAGGACCGATAATATCTATGATTGGACTGATAGGTGTTTGGACTGGGAAGGTTACCTCTGCTTGTAGACTTGCCCCGTTATTAGTTGCAGTACCAACATTACGAACAAAGGTAGGGTCTGTAAGATCGTCAATAACAGCCGAAAATTGGAACAAGATAGAATCATTTGGTAAAATAACACTACCATGACGATAGCCTTGCTCATCCAACGGAAAGCTGGAGAACGGAGTTGGATCATCTGACAAAGTAGTAATATTATTACCAATGATAGCATTGGTAGATCCATCAATATAGGTCAATTCTTCTGGTAATGTATCCAGTAATGTAAGTGTACCTACCGATAAAGGAAGTGCACCTGTATTTCGGATCATAATGGTGTACAATACTTCGTCACATTCGTCAAACAAGCCGTTACCATTAATATCTTTTGAGAGGTCAGCACATTTTGAGATGGAAAAAGGAATACCATTTGGTAGTCCAACCCCTAAATCAATCGCTGGTAATCCCCCTACAGCAGTCTCAGGGTCTTGCCCCCATGCTCCGGCGATAATTGCATCAGAGTTATCACATACCCAAATCCTAGTACCTGTCTGATCATTATCATTCGTATCATATAATTTTATCTGTCCTAATTCTGGAATAAAGAAATCTTCATCATAAGGGGTACCAAAAGCATCCACAAATGTTCCTCCATTTCCGTCATGATCTACACAGATACGAATATTTCCAGTACTAGTACTTCCTTCCGGATAATCTGCTGTGATCCAGATGGGAGCAGAATTTTCTATGTTGGGTTGTGTTTCACAAGCTACCACATTTAATTCCGCAATAGTAGTCCAAGGTCCACCGTTAATTTCTGAATTTGCTACTAATCGAATATAACGACCATTGGTTTGTTCGAAAACTACTTTCTTTAATACCGGTGTTCCATCAAATTCACTAGTAATGATTGGATCGCCCCAATCCGCCAAGTTATTCGTTATATAAAAGTCATAATCTTCAATATTACCGTTAGAGCTCGTTCCGCCATTAATTTCTAATGACCAATTTCTGAGTGTGCCTCCCCAACGAGTACCTGGCTCAGTCAATATTAAGCTCCAAGTACCATTCATCTCTTCTCCATTAAAATAGGAGAGCGGATTTCCCGAAAGGAATGTTCCTCCTCCGATGGGAGGACATGGATAAGACTGAAGAACATCATTATCAAAAGTTATGTCGATATGGCCATCAGGACCACAATCTTGATCAAAAATAGTAACGATGGTACCACTAGGACTTTGTAATTGAACTCTAAGATATCCGAGAAAAGTATGATCTATACGTAAATCTGCAAGATTTAAATCCTCAATGGTGCCAGTTGCAGTAACATTAAGGGTGGACGTCACGGTTATTGGGCCAGCATTAGGAATGATAAGATCATTTGGTTGTGTAAAGGTTTGGTATGTTGCCCTTGGATTAATTAAAAATTGAGATAGATTATAAGAAGCACCTAAATCAATTCGTATATCGTGAGGATGCGTAGGTGAAGTAGGAGTAAATTGAGTATGCCAAAAAGTATTTAGATCTCCATCAAATGCCTTAGCACCATCTAGACTAGCATTTTCGTCACTACTGGTTGAAATCAGCGTCCATCCAGACTGTGCAATAATATTTTCTTTAAAACAATAGGTTGGATCTTGCCCAGGAGCAAAACCAGCAATGGTAATTTGTGAAGTTAATTGATCGGCTGGAATAAGTGCGTAACCCCAATCATGAGGTGTTGCACCTCTATCAATGGTAGCAATCGCATAATAGTTTTCGTCATTTTCAGAATAGGTTCTAACTCCTGAATCTTCAGGAACGGTGACTTCCGTAGCTTCGTTTGGTAGAATATTTATAGAGTTTATGCCGCTAAGGGTTTCGTAAAATACTCGAATAGGGGTCGTATTTGGATTATAGAAATGAATCAAAGTAGGATGACCAGCAATAATGGTAGAATCAGCAATGATAGAATCAGTAACGGTAGAAACTGGGCTGTAATAAGAATTAGACCATTGCTCTGTAGGTTTTAAAGTAAAGAATCGACTTTCAAAATGTGCACATATGTCTCCAGTCAAAAGATGAACCTGAATAAGTTGATCTGCTGTAATTAGATCTCCCACATCAATATTACCATCAATCAGAAAGCTCTCGCCTTCCGCTAAAACACGAGTTTGAGCGGTACCATTATCAATATAATTAACGGTTGTTCCGTTTTGTTGCGCCATTACTACCGCACCTGTATATTCAAACATATTGTTAACATTCCTATCTTCTCCCACTGGCATTTGATATTCCAATCCCCAAGACTCTATGGGATAAACTTCCAAAGCACCTGCAAAAAAGGTAGTAGAACCACTTGCCCAGTTAAGTTTTGTAATTCCAAGATTTCCACGACTTCCAACTTTATCGCCTCCATCATAATCAAGCACATCTTGCATCGTTCTGGAGTAAACCAAATTATTTAAAACAATTATTTCAGCTGCCGAAAGGAAGTCATCAGTGTCACCAGGTGCAGAACCATTAGTCAAAATTCCGTCTCCCCAAATTTCCGTAGTTGGTTGGACAGGAAAACTTAAATTAGGCTCATAACCATCTTCCCAATGGTCATAGTGAATAATTGTTCCACCCTCAACTACCCCAATAGAAACATAATTTTGGACCGGATCGATTGGATTAACAGTATTAGTTCTACAATTTTCTGGATAAATACTTTGTAAGGCTTGTAAAACTTCATCTTCTGGTGCTGGCAAATAGTAAGTTTCCACAAAATTAGTAGCTGATACATCACCAGAACAAAAGCTCAAAGTAGATCCTGAACTTTCCACTCCTTTACCTGCAACCAAGGTAACCGTGGACGTAGCAATACAAGTTTGCCCTACATATCTTAGTTCAATGTCATAGGTTCCTACCGATAAATTTTCAAATAAATTAGACGACTGCCAACCAGTAACTCCAACAAGTCGAAATTCGAACGCAAAAGCATTACCACTACCTCCAACCAGAATTCCACCATCGGTGCTAACATTCGTAGTTGGGTGAATAATGGTAACATTGGCGATAGTTGGTGCTTCCGTTACATCTACGGTAACTGATTGAGGTCCAACTTCACAGGTCCCGAACTCATTTCTAACGTGCGTAAAATACGTTCCAGGTGCTAGACCGCTAAAGAATTTATCAGATTGCCAGTTAATACCATCTATACTATATTCATAATTTCCTACTCCACCAGTAGCATCTATCCTTATGATTCCGTCATTGACACCACAATCTTGTGGGGCACGTGCTTCTGCAGTAAAGGTAAGGTCTGAAGGTTCGTCTAAGGTAACTGAACGAACAATTGAACAACCATTGACATCTGTAATGGTAACTGTAGTAGTACCACTCGTAGCATCCGTAATAGAAGGGGTGGTTTGGCCACCATCCCAAAGATAGGAATATGCTCCTGTACCACCCGTAGTATTAGCTGTCAATCCTCCATCATTTTCACCTACACAACTAACGTCAAAACCATTATAGTTTGAATCTATTGCAATAGTCGCATCTAATGGCGTAGGATTGTTGATCGTAACACTGGTAACTACTTCACAATTGTTAGCATCGGTTACCGTAACCGTATAGGTATTAGCTCCAATATTTATTAGACTATCTCCTAAAAATCCAGTATTCCACCGATAGGCGTAATCACTTATAATAGTTCCACCACTAGCTTCGACATAAACACTACCATCGAGTGCTCCAGGACAGGATATTTCGGCCCCAAAATAGTTAGAGGTAACATAGGCGGTTGCTGTTAATGCTGGAGGATCGTTTAAGGTAACAGATGACGTAGCGGTACAACCATTTTGATCTGCAACGGTAACGGTATAAGTTCCAGCAGAAAGGCCTGTAATTTCTTGTGTTGTCTCCAAGGTACTCCAAGCGTAGGTGTACGGAGCAATACCTGAAGAAGCATTTACGATAGCTGCTCCATCGCTCCCACCGACACAACTTATATGCTCACCATTATTTAACCGGCTCACGGTCGCTGCGGCCGTAACTTGAGTCGGATCAGATATAGTGATACTTTCTATAATAGTACAACCACTATTATCCGTAATGGTAACGGTATAAGTTCCCGCTCCTATATTACGATTTCGTCTGGTAGTAACACCGTTGCTCCAACTATAGGTATATGGAGTTCTACCTCCATTTGGTCTCACAGCTACAATACCATCTAATTCTCCTGGACATGAAATCTCATTTCCAAAATGATTAGAAACGACCCTAGTTGTTCCAGTTAATAAGGTCGGTTCAACAATTTCTTGAGTAAGGTAGGTAATACAACCATGATCATCTGTAATGGTAAGAGAATAGGTTCCAGGAGGTAAAGAATTAATATCTTCCGTAGTTGCACCATTAGTCCATAAAAAATTATATGGTGCTGTCCCTCCGATCACTGTGACATCGAGTTGACCATCATCGGCTCCAAAACAGGATATTTCGTTATTTACGACCGTAGCATAAAGTGAATCGGGTTGTCCAATAGTAACCTGAATGGTCGTATCACAGCCATTAAAATCAGTAATCAATACATCGTAAACTCCTGCAGGAAGTCCTTCTCGATCACCATCATCATCTGCAATATCTGAGATATTTTCTTGAGAAAGACTACGAGTATAATAACTAAAATTATCAATACCTCCACGGAACGGAAAATATCCGTTTGCATTTATAATAAATGGTAGTGGAAGGAAAACTGCCACTGGATATACACTCGTTCCAGCAGAAAACCCAATTCCTGCTTGGTTATCAACACTTGAAATTGAAGGCATAACCACGGTAGTAGGATTATTACTGTTATCTGGAGCTGTGATTAATTGTCCATTAACAATAACTGACATGATGCCATTATCAAAAACAAACCCTACTTGAGTCCAACCTACAAAGTCTGCTGGATCAGTACTATTAGGAGGATTAAAAAAATCTATTTTTACTCTAGGTCCAGGGAAAAAATTACTATTTTGAGTCATCCCTAGTTGTAAAAATTGCCCATCTAAAACCAGAGCGATACCATTTGCTGCATTTCCTTGTTCGAATAGAATTTGTCGCTCATTTAATCGTTCTGGATAGATCCACATCGTTACGGCCAACTCTGCAAAATCAGACTCCATAAATCCAGCATTGTCATCATATTTTAGTCCCGTTACTCCATTGAAATAAAATGCTTCATTTTCATAACCTGGCGTCCCATATTGTTCAGTACCAAGGAGAATATCAAGGTGGTGATCATTTTCAGTTTGATCATCAGTGGTAAAATCAAATGAATAAAAGGCTTCAATTCCAAGGTCGTCCCAAGAGTAAGTATACGCATTGACACCTCCCGTTACCGTTACATCAATCCGACCATCACTCGCTCCGTAACAGCTTGCATCGGTAACGACTGCATTGGCCGAAATACGTTCTGGTTGAGTAACCGTCAGTGTATAAACAGCCTGACAGCCATTATCATCTGTCGCGGTTACGTCGTAGTCTCCGGCAGTTACATTAATTAGGTCAGGTCCCGTTTGTCCATTGCTCCAAGCATAAGTGTAAGGGAACGCACCATCAGCTGCGGTGGCAGTAGCGGTGGCATCACCATATCCGAAACAAGAAATATCTTCTCCTAAGTAGTCTGAAGTTACAACTGCTGTCACATTAATAGGCGTTCCTGTAGGTTCCGTAATCGTAACGGTTTCTGTATCGGTACAACCATTACTATCCGTAACGATTGCCGTGTAGGTACCAACACCAAGGTTGGTTGCTATTTTTGTATTAGCAACCGTGTCAAGTGCTGCGTTTATCCATGTGTAGGAATACCCGGGAGTTCCTCCACTTCCGTCAGCTTCTGCTTCTCCATTTACAGAACCTATACAACTTACTCCAAAACCACCAAAGTTTGAGTTGACTTGCGTCGTAGCCACTACTGGAGTTGGTTCAGTGACAGAAATTGTTTCCACGTCTGTACACCCTACCCCATCCGTAACTGTGAGTGTATAAGGTCCTACTCCGACACCAAAAAGATTAGGAGTAGTTGCCCCTGTACTCCATAAATAGGTTTCGCCACTATTCCCCCCTGTTACCGTAGAAATAATATTGGCGTCCGTATTTCCGTTACAAGAAACATCTTCACCATTAAAATTCGTAGAAACATTTAAAGATAACTGAGGTGATTCGTAAACAGTATAGCTTTCAGAATCCGTTGAAGTACAACCATTTTGCTGAACAATTAACTGAACCGTTTTGACGCCATCAGCACTATAGACTACATTGTGAGGCCCACGGAAATTAGCAGAATTAGGAGTTGCATTCGCACCGAAACTCCAGGTATAAGTCGCACCAGGAACATCGACAGCATCAAAAACAACTGTATTGTTTACACAATCTGCTGATGGTAAAGTTATTTCAGCAGTCGGGTCTGGAGGTGTATTAATTGTATCTGTTATCGACACCAAACACGTACCATTAGTATTCCGAACGTCAATATCATATATTCCAGCAGGAAGTGGTCCAAAGAAAGGACTAAACCCCCAGATACCACCATCTAATCTATATTGAAAGCTTCCCGTTCCGCCAGAAACAGATACATTCAGTGAACCGTCGTCTACACCACAAGCAGTAGTATTTGCAACTACAACATCATCAATAACAGGATTGGCAAAAACGGTAATGTCATCTGTAGTCGTATTTGTACAACCAGTAAAATCTGTATAGCTATAGGTAATGGTATGCGTTCCTACGCCAGCAGTAGCTGCGGAAAATTCATTTCCACTTACCCCAGTTCCACTGTAGGTTCCACCAGCAGGACTTCCTGTATTTAAGGTTACGGTTTCATCCACACAAGCCAAATCATTTGATAAAACAAAAGTGACTGTTGGAATAGCAAATACCTCAATTTGGTCAGTAGCAGAATTTACACAACCATTCGCATTTGTATAAGTATAAGTAATGGTGTGCGTTCCTACACCTGCAGCCGAAGGATCAAAATTAGTTCCAGTAACTGCTGTTCCAGTAAACACTCCACCCGAAGGTGTACCTCCCGCAAGCGTTAAAGTATTTTGGTCTACGCAAGCCCCATCATTAGTAAGGCTTAAGGTGACCAAATCATTCATGTATATTTCTAATGTCTCATTGGTTATTGTATTACAACTTCCTCGCTCTACCGTCAGTTGAATATTTTTATTCCCACCTGCTGAATAGGTAACATTAATAGGGCTAGTACCAGTTTGAGAAACAGTAGCAGGAGATGCGTTTGCACCAAAATCCCAAATGTAAGTTACTCCTGGACCAGCATCAACAGGAGAGAAAGAAATGGTAGTTCCTTCACAACCGGCAGAAGGCATGTTTATTTGAGCGGTTGGATTGAGTGGATCAGATAAAATGATGGTATTAGAGGTGATCAAACAGGTACCATTATCATTTTGAACTTCGACAATATAATCCCCAGCAGCTAAGCCAGTAAAACTATTACCTGATTGCCACGGTCCACCATCTATTCGATATTCTAAGCTTCCACTACCACCGGAAGTAATGATTGTAATGGTACCATCAGAGGTACTACAATCTGTTGGGTCGGTGGTGTTTATAGCATCCATAACAGGTTCGCTATATACTTCGATATCGTCAGAGGCCGTATTCGTACAACCATTTATATCCGTCAAGGTATATTCAATAGTATGAATACCTACTCCGGCTACTGAAGCATTAAAACTACTTCCAGAAACTCCATCGCCAAAATAGGTTCCACCAGCAGGACTTCCATCGGTTAAGAAACTAATATTTTGATCAATACAAAGTAGATTATTTGAGATGGTAAAGGTTACAACTGGAAGATCATTTATATCTACTAATAATGTATCCGTAGATACACAACTATTTTGGGTTACACTCAATACAACTTCTTGACTACCAATGGTAGAAAAAGAAACGTTGTGTGTTCCAAGTCCTGTCGCCGTAGCTGGTGTTCCGTTAGCACCAAAATTCCAACTATAAGTTGCCCCAACACCAGCATCAACTGCCGTAAAATCTTGTGTCACGTTGAGGCATCCTCTATTCGCTGCATCAATATCAGCAAGCGGATTAGTAGGACTTGAAATAGTAAAAGGTCCAAGACTTCCACTACAAGTAGTAGAATTATTGACGTAGGTAATCGTATAAGTTCCTGGAGCCAGACCAGTAAAAACAGTATCTGGAACTGATGGTGCTCCATCCAAACTAAATTGATAATCGAATGAAGAATTATCAACTGAAATCCGAATTTCTCCATCCAAATTTCCACAAGCAGTTATGTCAATGGTTGTCGCTGTGGGTAATATTTCGTTAACTACAACAATTGAATCTTGATTAGTAGAAATACATCCTTCTGGATTTGAAAAACTATAGGTTATAACATGAGTTCCTAATCCCGCTGCTACCGGATCAAAGTCAGTACCCGTAACTCCAGTACCGGTAAAAGTACCTCCGGCAGGAAAATTCCCACTTAGTGAGAATAATGCCGCAGTGCTACATATGGTATCCGTAGGTTCTTCAAAAGAAACAATTGGATTAGCAGAAACGGTCATTGAATCAACAGCGGTATCTGTACAACCATTTCCATCAGTAAAAGAATAAGTGATGGCGTGCGTTCCTATGCCCGCAACGGATGGATCAAAATCAGATCCAGTAACCCCCGCTCCAGTAAAAGTCCCAGTCGTAGGAAATTCACCTGTCAAGGCAACAACACCATCGTCTAAACAGAAAGTAGAGTCTGGTATATTAAAGGTAACCACAGGGTTGGCAACAACATTAAAGCTCTCAACTTGAGAATTAGTACAACCATTTAGGGTCGTCACAAGCGTGGCAGAATTAGTTCCGCTGTTCCCATAAGAAATAATGTGTGGTCCTATTCCCGTTTCACTGGTCGAAGAAGCACCTGCACTAAAGGTCCAATCATAAGTAGCCCCCACTCCTGCATCGTCTGCCAAGTAGGCAAATATTTCGTCCTCACAGAGACCCGTTGGTGGTGAAAAGTTTGCGATAGGTAATGGATCAACCGTAACTGATACCATTGCATTACTCGTACAATTATCAGCACTAGTTGTTACTACCGTATAATCACCGTCTGCGCTTAGCGTGGCATTAGCAATGAATGGGTTTTGATCAGTTGAGACAAAGGAGTTAGGTCCAGTCCAGCTCCAAGAAACGGCATTGGTGCCAGTTTCAAATAAGAAAATAGTATCGCCCTCACAGACCGTACCAGGACCAGCTGCAACTGCCACTGGATTTATACAAGCACTATCCGCACAATCTGTATCTCCATCTTGATCATCATCAATACCATTATTACAAATTTCATCAGGACAAATTGTATAGGTTAATGCATCTGAAAAATCTAAACAATTAGCCGTAATATTTTTAAGTGTATCTCCAATTGCGGTATTTGTAATTGAACTATCATCCTCATAGTCAACAGCAAGTACCATGAATTTACCAGGAGCAACACCAAAGAAGGAAGGTGCAACGGAAGTAGTATCTACAATTACACCAATCGAATCTGTCAATAAATATAAGGTAATATAGCCTGGATTTGTATTATTCCCACTAGGAGAAAAATTAATATCAGCAGGCGTAACGGCATCACAAGTAGAAGAAAAATCACAACCATAACTGTTCACTGTTCCCGTAGGAGCAACACAAGGACAAAAATCATCCCCATCTAAAACACCATCAGTATCACAATCTTGAGAAAAAGAAAGAGTAGAAATCCCTAGTAAAAAGAATAGAAAAAATAATTTCCTTAACGTAAAAAATATCCTCCCTGAGAAGATACTCCAAATAGAAAAACAGTTTAACTGAGCACTTGACTCACTTAACTGCGGGTTGATTTTAAATCTTAAAAAATTTTCACATAAAAGATGCGATAAAAATCTAATGGTAGATCTTCTGTCCATATGATAAAATTTGCGCGAAGTATCACGGCTACATAAACAGATTAACTCATTGAAAATCAGCTATTTGTCTAAGTAGCTTCTATTAAAAATTAATATTTGAAGGTTTTTTCGTACAAAAAAATTGGGATTGACCATTCAAAAAAAAATTTCTACTAGTGGGGATAATGAAACATTCAGGAAATAGGAATAGGGTATAATTTCTGAACCTATATATACACAGGCAAAGATTATACCATTTAAATATAATTTTATCGAATATGAAATTATCTAAATAGGTTGGGTGAAATACCAAGCCCTCTGATCGAAGGCGATAGGATTAAAAGAGCATAAAAAAGTTATGTGATTCTCCTTTTAGAAGAAAATCGCAATAAGATTAAAGTTATAATTGGCAACGATTGTGCCAATCGGAAAAATATTCAAGAAAGGTCATCTAAAATTTGGAGTAGACTATAGTTGATTCGGTTATTAGTCTGGTCAAAATTCTCGTTAGAAATTGTACCCATTCTTTCTTTCTTTTTAAGAGCATTTAGCCTACTTTTCAACATCACCAATTGTGTTCTAATATCTTCCTCCAGATCTTGATCGTCTAATAAACCGTCGATTACTTTTTCTGTTTTACCAGCTCCAACCTGGTCTTTAAGTTCGGTTCGTTTTGGCCTTTTGGGTGTTGGAACGACCCTCGCCTTCTCTTCCGGCAAATGCAGATATTCGCGAATGGCTTTTACCAATCGTTCGATATCTGTTTTCCAATAATCGTTGCTTAGTTTTTTAGCGTTTTGCCAAGTGAGCGTTTCCATGCTTTTTGGAATCTGATCTCGTTTAGGCATTCGTGCTCCATTGATGAGAATCGGAATAACTAATTTCTGGTCTTTAAAAGCTAACGCCGTACTTACCTCGATATTTACATAATCATTAGGATTCATAATCCGTATATTCCCTTCGGCATCCGTCAGGCTAACATAGCGATCGCCAATTAGTGCCAAGACTACCTTGCAATCCATTAAGGTCTTACTAAGTACCTTACGAAAATCCGTGCCCAGGCCAATATCATGGATGTCTTTAAATACCATGTCTGCACCAAATTCTCTTTCAAGATAGTCATGTAATCGTCCTGCTGCACTGGCGGTATCCTTGCGTCGGTAACTAAGAAATATGGTGTTTTTTAAATCGTTTCTCATGTTGGCTTTTTATGAAACAAACTAAAAGAATTTAAAGGTAGTAAAAAAATTATTTGTAAGGAATTTATAGATCACCTATTTAGGAGATATAATCATCCACCTTTTGGCTGTCATGTTTTCATTGTTTTTTTCTCTGTTTTAGGAAATTATTCCGATTATGCATAAAGATAGTACCAAAAAATGAAAACAATCTAAATATGACCACTGAAGAATACTTAAAACAACGGGTAGATAACCAAACAAAATGGTACAGTAAAAAATCAGCAGTCCTTAAAAAAAGACATCAGACCCTCCGAGTAATTGTCATTCTTATTTCTGTTATTTTGCCTTTTCTAACTGGAATTATGAGTGACGAAACACCTTACATAAAAATTGCCATTGCGGTAGGAAGTTTACTCATTGCCTTTTTTGAAGGTATCTCCTCCTTATTCAAATACCAAGAACAATGGCTAAACTACCGAAATACCGCTGAGGCATTAAAACGAGAAAAAGTATTATTTCTAACAAAATCAGGCCCTTACGAAAAGTCTCAAGCCCTTCCACTTTTGGTAACTCGCTGTGAGGGAATTATGAGTGAAGAAAATCAGACTTGGCAAAGCACACAAACTGAATAATTCATTTTTTACACAACTCCAAAACAAACTTATGAATCTCAAAAAAAGACTAACCTCACCCGGACCAAAAAGAATTCTTGCACTTGACGGTGGCGGAATTCGCGGTGCTATCACACTTGGTTATCTCGAGCGGATGGAAAAAATGCTGCAAAGACGACACAAAAATCCTGACTTCAGACTCTGTGATTATTTTGATTTGATCGGAGGAACAAGTACCGGCGCTATCATCGCTGGTGGGCTCGCCATTGGTATGTCAGCTACAGAGATTAAAAATTTATATGAAAAATTAGGTGAGAAAATTTTTAGTCGTAAAACCAATATTTTTAAAAGACTGAGTTTTAAATTTCAGATAAGATCTTTAGAAAAAGAATTAAAAAAGATTTTTGGTGATATAACGATGAGCAGCGATCAGCTAAAAACAGGGTTTTGCGTCGTTACCAAACGAGCTGATACGGGAAGTACGTGGCCTATTTTTAATCATCCTAATGGAAAATATTTTAAATATACCAAAGACTATTTAGTACGACAAGTTATTCGTGCTAGCACCGCCGCACCTACTTATTTCAAACCGGAAGTTATTGATATCGGTAACGGTAAAAAAGGAGCCTTTGTAGATGGAGGAGTCAGTATGCACAATAATCCAGCTTTACAATTATTTCTGCTCGCTACGTTAAAACCTTATAAATTCAATTGGAAAACTGGTGCTGACAATTTGATGATTGTTTCCGTTGGAACGGGGCAGTGGGAAAACGAAGAGTCCATTGAGATGGTCACTGACAATAAACTTTGGGATTGGGCAGGTGGCGTAATTTCGATGCTCATGAGAGATGCGACATCCACTAACGAACTGCTTTTACAATATTTCTCCAACAGTCCAACTTCAAAAATAATAGACAGAGAGTTGGGAAATTTAAAAAATGATCTAATTAGCGAAAAACCTCTTTTACACTATTTAAGATACAATGCTATTTTAGAAAAAGAGCCTTTAGCTAAATTAGGTTTTAAGAAGGTCAATCCAAAAGACTTGTACGAAATGTCAGAAGCAAAAAATGCCTTTATTCTTACTTGTATTGGAGAGGAAGCTGCTAAGGTAGATGTTAAACCAAAACACTTTCCAGTTATTTTTGATAAGAAAAAAAATAGTGCTTTGGAAAATTTTGATATTGAAGGTTTTTTAAACAAAAAAAAGATCGTTTAGATAATCATCTTATAATGGTCACATCCCCTTTATATAAAGTTTCAAATCCATCGACAAAGTTTACTTTCATCTGATAGATATACACCCCACTTCCGGCGGACGCTCCTTTAAACGAGCCGTCCCAGCCGAGAGATTCGGCATTGGGAGGGAATTCTTTTCTTTCAAATACTAGCGCTCCCCAACGATTAAAAATTTGTAAATATTCGATTTCCTGAATGCCATTTCCTCCGTAAATTGTAAATCGATCATTCCGACCATCGGCATTAGGACTAAAAGCAGAAGGAATATAAATTTTCCTTTCTTTATCAATCGAAAGGAGTATTACATCGGAACTTTCACAACCGTTTTCATCGATTGCCGTCAATACTATAGGTGTAGTATTAAATGGTTTTGCAAAAGGATTCGGACAAGTAACACAAGATAAAAAAGAAGTATCGCTCCAGAAGAAAGTATCCACTGGATTAGAGAACAAACCATTCAAACGCAAACTATCGCCTAATAAAATCTCTTCATCATTTCCAAGGCTAACCACAAATTCGTTTGGCTGAATTAAAGAAACTTCTGTACTCCATGTACATCCATTCGCATCCTGAATACTGAGCGGAAAGGTTCCTTCGACTAAGCGGCCAAACTGATTGGAGGTAGCATAATTATTGTTATCACCAAAAGAATAAACGTAAGGCCCTACTCCACCGACCACTGAATCAATTACAATAACTCCATCATCTTCTCCGAAACAAGACGGATGCTCAATTTCAAATAAAGCATCTGTTGGTCCACCCGGATCAGGAGATATTGACAGTGATTCAACGGTACTACAACCATTGATCAAATCTGTAACCATTAAGGAATATACTCCAATTTGCTCTAGCTCTATTTCCAAATTACTCGTAGAAATAGTCGATCCATCAGGATAAGTCCAAAGCAACGAAAATTGATCCGTCAAAGATAAATTTTCAACATTCAATGAAGTAGTAGACGTTTCGCAATCTAAAAACCTATCTCCATTAATTAGAAAATTTGGTGGCTGATTATTTTCTATCACTGTTACAGAGGCTGACTCTGTACAACCGTTAGCCGTATTAGTGATCACTAGTTGATAAGTTCCTGGAGCATTGGTGGTCTGCACTAAATCAGTATTTCCATTAATTCCTGTTCCGGTCCATTGGGCTGAAAATGGTGCGCCTAACGAAGAGTTACCTGCATCTAAAATGACCACGGTATCCAAACAGGTTAGTTCATCGACCTCGGCAATCTCCACTACGGGAATACCAACGGAAGCATTTACCATAAATAAAGTCGTATCTGTACAAGCACTTCCTAGATTAGTAACAACTAGTTGATAGGTGCCCGCACTGCTAATTTCTATATTTATTTCATCATTCACAGGCAAAGTTTGTCCATCCAATCTACTCCAGTTGTAGGTAATATTTCCTAAGGGTTGTGCATTTTGCCCCGACAAAATAAGACTACTTCCGCTACCTTCACAGGTCAAGGTGCTACTTCCTGTTTGGGAGATAATATCTGCTACTGGGTTTTCAAAAAATTGAACTGCTACTCCCATCGATTCTGAAAAGCATCCATCCAATAAATTCACTTCACCGTTTCCAAGATCATTTCCAACTATCGCGGTTAGAAAATAGATTTGATTATAATTTAAAATTGAATTATAAACTACCTCCGGTTGAACATATCTTAATAAAATATTTCCAATCGTAGTAGCATCCCCATCGTGTAGAAAATACTCCACCACATCGGTATCGTCCAAAAATTGATTCACAAAGTTTATAGACATCATTTCGTCTCCACAGATTTCTAGCGACGTCGGGTCAGGTGTACCTGCTAAACTAGCACATGGGCAATCACCCATTCCTTGAAAAATATAGGGTGTACAATCACGATCATCCGTAATAGAAAAACTGTAAGCATCGTCTCTAGGGATAGGAGCACTGGTGTAGATATTTCCGGATTGAGAAAAAGGAACAACATTACTTGTTACATTATAAGAAGAAGGATTTCCGCCACCAATCGTAAACTCAACCACATAAGTATTATTATCCGCACTACAAATAATAGTAGAGTCAATAACCCCAGGAGGGTCATAGACGCCTAACACTTCAATGGTATCTCTTCCAATGCAATTATTAATATCAGTAACGGCTACGGAAATCGATTCAGGTCCAGTAGGACTAAAGTTTTCCATTTGATCTGTTTCACCATTGGACCAAAGGTAACTACTCCCTGCGTTTTCAGCATCCAACATTAATATTTCTGCAGGACAGATCAATACATTTGGCCCTAGGTCAACGACTGGCAATGGGTTTGTAAATACATTCACACTATCAATCGTAAAGCAGCCATTTGTTCCTGTAACGGTTACATAATAGCGACTTGCCTCGTCCGTACTAATCGTTGGAGTACTTTCGGTAGTAGACCAAAGAAAATTGTTTCCTGCGGAACTGCCAGGATCCAGCATGACCGGAACATCTACGCAAGTGGTTTGATCGGCACCTAATTCTGCGGTGGGTTTGTTAATGACAGCAATATTTATTTCAGCTGACTTTTGACAGCCGGAAGTATTCGTAATGGTTACCCGAAAACTACCAGCATTCATAGCGGAAATTTCTCGGATAGAATCACCTCGACCAATATCAGACCAGTCGTATAAGCAGTCGGTACAATTGCTGTTGTTGAAGGCATCCAAGACAAGTGGTTCACCTCGACAAACGATGGTATCTCGAAGATTAATTTCTAAATCACAGACGGTTTTCACCAACCAAAAATCATTCAATCCATTCGTATCATCCGTTTTGTCTCCACTGATCAGAGAACTTGATGCTCCTGCAAGAATATATCCTCCGGTTTGGTTTTGAAATAGATTAAACATCACATCGTTATCAGATCCGCCGATCGTTCGATCCCATTGCTTGTTTCCATTTTCATCAATATATACCATCCAATAATCCCATCCTCCGTGATTGGGTTCGGATTTATCGCTTTCCATTCCTGAACCAGAAAAACCACCTAATAAATAATATCCGGCGCTATTTTGCTTAAGTGCATAACAGTTATCCAGTTCAGCACCACCAAAAGTTACATCCCATTCTTTGGTACCTAATGCGTTAATTTTTATACCCCACATATCTAAACCTCCTCGACTATTTTCAGATTTTGATCCAGAGATATCAGAATTTGAACCACCTGCTAGGAAAAAACCACCATCTATGGTTTGCTGAAAAGCACTGAGTTCTTCGACTTCTGTTCCCCCATACCGATGCTGCCAGATGATGGCACCATTTAGCGAACTGACCTTTACAAACCACATATCTTTAATACCAATAGAAGGACTTGTAATATCATCGCCGGCATCTGATTGGGTACTACCACCTAGTAGAAAGTGTCCATCCGTAGCGATCTGGACAACATTGAGTCGTTCTTCTTCGGAACCACCTAATGTTTTGTCCCATTGTAGCACACCAGTGGCAGAAATTTTTATAATCCAATGATCAAAACCACCCAGATTAGGTTCGGATTTTTCACCACTAATTCCGGAAAGTGACAATCCTCCTAACAAATATCCTCCATCTTGTGTTTGAACTACTGATGAAAGAATCTCTAAGTCATCTCCACCGTAAGTAGCTTCCCATTCGAAGATTCCATTAGCATCTGTTTTGACCACCCAATAGTCATCGAGTCCTCGGTTGGCCGATTGTTTTTGTCCGCTGATTCCAGAGGCAGAAGTTCCTCCTAATAAGTAGCCTCCATCTGCAGTTTGAATGACACTATTACATCGATCTAAATCATCTCCTCCAAAACGAGCATCCCATTCTTTGTCCCCTTGACTATTTGTTTTTAACATCCAAAAATCTCCAACACCTTCATTGGCAGCGGTCACATCACCATCATTAACTAAAGAGGATGAAAATCCAGCAAGAATATAACCGCCATCGGTTGTCTCCTCCGCACTGTTTAGTTCTTCCCATCTAGATCCTCCATAGCTTCGATCCCACAATGGTTCGATCTGTGCCACTATTGTACCACTCCAGATCATACAGATAAGGAGGGTCAATGAACAAGACAAAACAAGCGTTGGGAGATTTTTGAACATAGTATTATTTAAAGTGATTGATCTTAAATCAACATGCGATATTACTTCTAAAAACTAAAGATAAGTTCTAGTCAAAGAGTATAAATAACGTGAATTTTTATAGTAAATTGGGTAGTGAACTATGTGTGTATGTGTATTAGCAGAGCTAAAAGGGGCAATAGTGTAAGAAAAGCAAAGATACTAATTAACCGAAAATTATACCTATTTCTTAGGTAAAATATTTCACTTAATTTTAGTACAATTGCTGACAAAAGTCGTTGTAGAACCCTTAAAAAGGCGGTATCTTTGAATAAAACGATCAATCGACCTCATATCCAAAAAATAATGTATTTATGAAATTTTCGTTCAAAGCCATGTGGAAAAATAAATGTCCCCGCTGTCGCAAAGGAGATTTGTACCAAAAACCGATGGAAATCTCCAATCCATTGGACATGCATAAGCGATGCGAAGCT
This sequence comes from uncultured Saprospiraceae bacterium, assembly GCA_964645475.1. Classification (GTDB taxonomy): domain Bacteria; phylum Bacteroidota; class Bacteroidia; order Chitinophagales; family Saprospiraceae; genus JALZUU01. The sequence goes on from CAZYAC010000016.1 coordinate 24,188, forward strand.
TGTAATTTGGATTTTGAACCGGAGCCCGGTTTTTATTTTGGAGCATTTATGATATCCTATGTCATTACTGCTTTTATGCTGCTTATACCGGCTTTGACTTTGGTCTTTTATTTTGAATGGACCGCTAACCAAGCTATGGCTTTTACCATTTTTTTGGCAGCACTTACTTATTTAAAAGTCTTGCGTGGATCGCGAGCTCTTTATCTCCACTTGATGATGGTATATGATAAGGATACTCGAGAGTCGGATACCTCTGCTTCTAAGTATGATAAAGGTCTATTTTGATTTTTAGTAGTAATGTTACTTCAATTGCCTGATCGCTATTTAAAATACCTGACAACATCGCTACTCCTTGTTCTGTAAAAGCATACAGCGAGTATCTCAGTCCCATTTTATCTGATTTGGAGGTGACAAATTGACTCCTTCAGCGCATGACTTTTCGTTCATACACAAGACATCTTGCCAGCAGGCAGGTATAACCTAGCGACGATTTATTCTAAGTTTATAAATAGATCATCCAGCGTAATCGTTTGGTCAATCAGTCCCAAGCTATGTTCATTTTGAGTGAGGCCAAAAGTAGTTAGGAGCGTCAAGAAAAGATGCTTGCGAGTCTGGGTGGATTCACTAAAAACATCCAATTTATTTTTAAGAATTTCTGCGTAAGATTTAGAGACAGTGAGTTTTTTGTTATAAAATTTAATTTCAAAAATATTAATAACCTGATCATTTCTATCGAGTAATAAATCTATTTGCGTACCGGCCTCTTTTTTTGTTCCTTTTTTATAAAAAGTAGAAGATACTGAATACACACCACCAATACTCAGGGCTTTTTTAATAGAAGGAATATGCTTGAGGCAAATATTTTCAAAAGCGTAACCACACCAAATTTTATACTCCTGCGTCTGACTTAATCGTTTCCAGACTGCTCCTTTTTCGTGTATATTTTTCTCAATAAACTGGAGAAAAAACAGAGAATATTCATCCGTGAGTCGATAGACTTTGTCTTTACTTTTTTTTCCAAAAGGCAAATAAATTTCAATAAATCCAGATTGTTTTAATTCGTTCAGCACTTTGGTAACACTGCCGCCATTTGTCAAGTCAGCTTTTTTAATAATATTGTTACGGTTCATACCAGTATGATGTTTGGCAAGCGTTCGAACTACTGATATGTGATTGGCTGGATGATCAAATAAGGCACCGTATAGATTAGCAAACTCATCTTTAAGCAAACCTGTATTTGAAAAACATATATCTGCGATATTTTGCGTTGCACTTTTTCCACTTTCTACTTCTTTGAGATAATGTGGAATACCGCCCATTGCCATGTACAACTGAACGAGATGATAACGGTTTAAACGAACACCGCGATTTTGCAGATACGATTCAGTTTCTGCTAGCGTAAAGGGTTGCAAATAAATTCTTTTCGTAATGCGATTGTGTAGTCCTCCTTTATCATTGACTACTTTTTGGATCATCCACGAAGCCGCCGAACCACAAATCACTACCACCACATTTTGGTTGACCGCCCAGCTATTCCAAAAAAAGCTCAAGCCTCTTAAAAAACCAGAACGATGGGTAGAGAGCCAAGGCAATTCATCTAAAAAAATAACCTGCTTCTGATCAACAGATAATTGTTTTAGATAATTAATCAAAAGAAAAAATGCCTCCATCCAGTTGTCGGGTGCCTTACCGATGATGGCATTTCCGGATGCCAATTGTAGAGAAAACATAAAATTTTGGAGTTGCTCTTTTAACGGAGCATTTCTTGTTCCGGTTAACTCAAAAACCAGTTGTTTTTTGTAGACATGCTTAATCAAAAAAGTCTTCCCAATTCGACGACGACCGATAACGGAAACCATTTCTGCTTCTGAAGATGCTAAGGCTTTTTCAAGTATCTTTATTTCCTTTTGCCGTCCGGTAAAGGTATTTTTCATGAATTTTGTTTTATTGGCAGCTAAATCTAGGGTAAAATACATAGATTTGGCGAGTAATAAAATTTATTGATAGCCAAATCTTTTTTGATGTGCGAATGTGTAAACTTGGTTTTATCTTTTCTTTGTTATCCAAAATTATGGAATAATTATCCGCTTTCTTCTGTTTTTTCCATCATTTTTGTAATTTAATCTTTCGTTTCTCATTATTCACCAAATAAAATCGACAGTAATGACGCCACAATCTCAAGTTAGAAACCTCATAAACGGTCAAAAAATGAGGAACGGTCAAACTTTAATGGATATCGTTTCTCCTATTGATGGATCCGTCATTTCTAATCTTCCCATGAGCAATAGTTCGGATTTGGATGCAGCAGTAGAAGCAGCTAAAAAAGCATTTCCCATGTGGTCAGGTATGACGCTAAAGGAGCGGGTTCAAATATTTTTTAAATATCGCCAATTGCTCGAAGAAAATATTGAAGAGTTAACAGAAATTGTACATCTAGAAAATGGAAAAACCAGAGGCGAAGCTCGTGCAGAAGTATTAAAAAGTATGGAACTCTGTGAGTTTGCCGTTTCAATGCCACAAATAGTCACCAATGAAATTCAAGAGGTAAGCAAAGGGGTTGAATGTAGGATAGAACGAAAACCACTTGGAGTAGTTGCCTGTATTACTCCATTCAATTTCCCAAACATGGTTCCTCATTGGACCGTACCTAATGCGCTCGTTCTAGGAAATACGGTGGTGCTCAAACCTTCTGAAATGGTACCACTTAGTGCCGCAAGAATGGGAGATTTATTAAAGGAAGCCGGGTTACCAGATGGCGTATTCAATATTGTCAATGGTGGAAAAGAAGTCGTTGAGGCCATTTGCGACCATCCAGAGATCAAGGCAACTTCTTTCGTAGGATCAACCAAAGTAGCTAAAATAGTTTATAAAAGAGCGAGTGGAAACCTTCAACGCTGTGTCGCTTTAGGGGGTGCAAAAAACCATCTGCTGGTCTTACCTGATGCCAATCCAGAGATGACTGCAAATAATGTAGTGGCATCTATGGCAGGTTGTGCCGGACAAAGATGTATGGCCGCCTCTGTCATGGTTGGGGTTGATAAAGTACAACACATTATTGACAAAATGGTCAAGGAAGCAAACCAGATTGTACTAGGAAAAGACCTTGGACCAGTAATCAGCCAAGCAGCAAAAGATAGAATCGAAAATTATATCACAGAGGCAGAAAACCAAGGTGCTAAAATATTGGTAGATGGTAGAGGTGCCACCGTTCCTGGACATGAAAATGGTTTTTATGTGGGACCAACCATCATTGATTTTGTAAAACCAGATATGGCGGTTGCCAAAGAAGAAATTTTTGGGCCAGTAATTTCTATTATCAGAGCAGGAGATTTAGAGGAAGCCATTCAAATAGAAAATGGATCAAATTATGGAAATGCAGCGGCAGTATTTACTGAAAGTGGCTCGCTGGCCAAAAAGGTAATGGAGGGAGCAAGCGCTGGAATGATTGGTGTCAATATCGGCGTACCTGTACCGAGAGAACCTTTCTCCTTCGGCGGATGGAATGAATCAAAATTCGGAGTCGGAGATATTACGGGTAAAAGTTCGATTGAGTTTTGGACACAAAATAAGAAGACAACAACGAAGTGGAATCCAGAGGATAAAAGGGATTGGATGAGTTAGAATGAGGAATGAAATAATGAATAATAATGCCTTCTATCGTGTAGATCGGAAATTAAATTCATGATTTTTTTGAATTAAAACTTCTATTTTATAACTCAAAAAGGGAGTTTTATTATTCAAGATTCGCCAATCAATATTCTTCTCGCCAATAACCATAAATTATTTCCCATACGACAACTAATTAAAAAACTACACAATGGCAGAAACTAGAACCAAAGCAATTGATATTCTAAAAAACAACTTAGACTATACCCTTTTCTCCTGGTCAAAACAAGGGGGACTAACTCCACTTAATATAGAAAGAGCCAAAGGTGTGTACCTTTGGGATAGAGCAGGTAAAAAATACCTCGACTTCAGTTCTCAATTGATGAACGTCAATATAGGTCATGGAGATCAAAGAATTACAGAGGCTGTCTCGCGCCAAATGAAAGATATAAGTTTTATCTATCCAGGTGCTGTCACAGAAGTAAGAGGAGAACTCGGAAAGAAAATAGCAGAACTGACACCAGGAAATTTAACGAAAACATTTTTTACCAACGGTGGAACTGAAGCCATAGAAAATGCGATCAAGATAGCCCGATTGTATACGGGAAGATCAAAGATTATTTGCCAATATAGAGCTTATCATGGGGCCACCTATGGAGCAATCTCAGCTGGAGGAGATCCAAGAAAACATGCGGTCGATGTGCAACAAGCGCCTGGTTTTGTACATGTAGAAAATCCATATTTCTATCGATGTCCGTGGAATAGCAACTCTATGGAAGAATGCGGCGAACTTGCATTGAGAAACCTAGAACAAATCATTAAATATGAAAACCCAGACAGTGTAGCAGCGATTCTGATGGAAGGTGAATCTGGTTCTTCGGGTTGTATTAAATATCCTAAAAATTACTGGCAAGGTCTACGTAAAATTGCCGACAAGTACGGAATCTTACTCATTTGTGATGAGGTGATGAGTGGTTTTGGTCGAACAGGTAAATGGTTCGGAATAGATCATCATCAGGTTACGCCCGATATTATGGCCCTTGCCAAAGGGTTGACTTCAGGTTATCTTCCATTGGGTGGAACGGTCGTTACGGATACCATTGCGGAAGCTTTTAATGAAAAGAATCTAACCATCGGACTTACCTATTCCGCTCATGCCGTTGGTTGTGCAGCGGGATTAGAGAACCTCAGAATAATGGAAAGTGAAAACATGGTGGAGAATGCAGCGGCTAGAGGTTTGTATTTAGAAAAGAAAATGGAAACGCTAATTGACAAACATCCTTCTATTGGTGATTTTAGAAATACGGGATTGTTGGGATGTATCGAATTGATAAAAAATAGAGCAACTAAAGAACCATTAGTTCCATGGAATGCCAAAGGAGCAGACGGAGCCATCACTGCAAAACTTGCTGGGAAATTAAAAGAATTGGGGATGTTTACTTTTGTTAAATGGAATTTTGTCTTTCTGGCACCACCCTTAAATATAACAGAAGAACAAATTGATGAAGGACTAGAAATTATCTCAAAAGCTTTGGAAATTGCCGATCAATATTACGAAGCATGACCAATAAAGACATCGTAATTCTTAATGAGGATCTTTCTCATTCCCGTTTGTATAGTGAAGATCTAAAACTAGTTCCACCGCAAGAAAGAACTTGGTCAATGTGGTCACTAGCGGCGCTTTGGGTAGGGATGGCTGTTTGCATTCCGACCTACTTATTGGCTTCCTACATGATCGGAAGTGG
>CAZYAC010000017.1:0-18616 GCA_964645475.1 uncultured Saprospiraceae bacterium
TTTTTTATTTAGAAATCAGTTATTAGGTAAAAGTTTAATCTCAAATGTATGCTTAATGGTGTGTTTCTTTATATTTTGTATAACTGTAAAAGTACAAATATTAATATCGTTAATAAGGAAAAATCCTTAATTATAGCGGTTTGAATACAAAAATCATGGTTAATTCAGAAAAAATCAGGGTATTCCCTTAGTTAAGGACCTAACAGTGGTTTTCTTCCTTAATTTCCACTAATTTCACAGAATATTTGTAAAATCCTGTTTAAAATAATATAAATAAATATTATAATGTGTGAAATCCTTTCTTCATTCTTAGGAAATATATTTTTTCCTGTGATTCTATGTCTCAGTGTTACGACGATTATTTCGGCACAGACCACTGTAGGAACGTTGGAGCATGATGGAATCACAAGATCCTATCGTATTCATCTACCCCCTAATTTCGATCTAGAGGAATCACTTCCGCTTGTCTTTAATCTGCACGGATTTACCTCTAATGCTTTTCAGCAGGAAGTTTATAGTGGTATGAATCCAGTGGCGGATTCAGCCCGGTTTATCGTTTGCTACCCAGACGGAATTGGTGCAGCTTGGAACGTAGGATGGAGCTTTGGAAGTACGGCAGATGACATCGGTTTTATCAGTGCAATGATTGACCGATTTGCCGAAAATTATAATATCAATACCAGTCGAGTTTACAGTTGCGGAATGTCAAATGGTGGTTTTATGAGTTACCATCTTGCCTGTAATCTTCCAGAAAAAATCGCCGCAGTTGCTTCCGTTACTGGGAGTATGGTCCCAGGAAGTCTCGCTGATTGCATAGCTGATCCGGCCCGGCCAATTATGGAAATTCACGGGACGGCGGATGCTACGGTTCCTTATGAAGGTTCTGCCAATATTGCCCTGCCAATTGAAACAGTAGTTAGTCACTGGTTAACGGCCAACGATTGTTTATTAGTCAGTGATACAACAGACTATCCGGATATCAATACGGGCGACAATTGCACAGCCAGCCGGATTGACTATTCCAATTGCGAAGGAGATAAAATGATTTCTTTTATTAAAGTCTTTAATGGCGGCCACACTTGGCCTGGCTCTAGTATTACTTTTATAGGAACGACCAATCAGGATTTTAATGCTAGTAGTACCATTTGGAATTTCTTTAACCGCTTCTCAATAGACCAAACCACTGCCATTGATCCAGTTTTAAGTGATATAGCTATAACCCTCTATCCCAATCCAGCTACTGACGTTTTAAAACTAAAAATAAAGAATCCTGAGAATCGTACTATGTTTCCCTTGGATTATAGAATTATGGGAATAGATGGTCGAATCAATAAGGGAAGAATAGCTACCACAGACTCAGGCATTGAAATTCATGAATTGCCTATGGGCGTTTATTGGTTAGAAATTGCAAATCAAAAGCCGCTAAAATTTGTTAAATTTTAACGGCTTTTGAAATTCCTTTAAGCAATTATCTTATATTCTAATTGCGGGGACGTTGGCGAGTTTCCTCATGGATAATGACCGAGTTTTTAGCTTTACGGGCTTTTTCTTCTTCTACTTTCTTTTGGTAGAATTCTACTCGTTCTTTGATACCAAGATCTTTTTTATTTAATTCCCGATGGTAAGTAGTAATGAGAAAATGTGCTTTTGCTTCGGGATTGGAAATACCTATATTTTGAATATAGTGAGATAAGCGTGAACCGCCGTACATCCCCCAATTATTACATATCCACATAATCAGATATAGTTTTTTGCCTGCTTCTTCCTCGGTCATCGATTGGAACTGCTTCCGTGTGGGTTCGTCCATCAGTCTATTGAGCTGTGCGAAAGCGTCATAGAGGTCTTTAGGAATATAAACCCCATTAAGCCGGCTCTTTAAAATACGTTTCTGGTAAGCCTGTTCCGCAGGATCATCAACGGAAGGAGCCCGCTGTGCACTAACCGTACTAATGGTAAAGCAGAAGGTCAATATCAAAAAGGCAAATAATTTATGCATTATGTTATATTTTCTTAGTGTTCTTCTCCAAAATCGTAGTTAGAATAAAAGGTAAAATCAAAATCCTAACGACTCATTGAACTGCAAATATTGTGACTATTCTTGTAATAAGACAATATTTAAGAAAATTTAACGCATAATAACTAATTTTTTAACCACCTGTAAATCGTCGGTACTCATCTTTAAATAGTAAATCCCTGCGGATAGTTCAGTTATTTTGATAGAAGCTTGAGTGTTAAAATAGCTTTGAGTAGGTATGGTCTTGACAATCGCTCCCCTTAGATCCACCAAACTTAGTGCGATCATTTTCGGGCTTGAAAGGTCAAAAGAGATCGTCAATTGGTCTGAGGCTGGATTAGGGAAAATACTTATTTGATTATTTAATGCTTCATCTTCCTGTCCAGTTGTCAAATCCAATACGGTAATTTCTTGAGTTATCGCACTGGTACAACCATCTGAACTAGTAACCGTCAAGATTACGGAATAGGTTCCAAAATCCGTAAAACTATGGATAGGAGAAAGGTCAGTGCTGGTAGTGCCATCGCCAAAGTTCCAAAGATAGGAGTCGCCCATAGCAGATGTATTGGTAAAAACAATAGCTTCGTTGATCGATACCGAATCCCTATCAACGGAAAAACCAGCCTCTACTCCACCCGTTCCGTTTACTTCTACTGTTACTGGAACCCGACCACAAAGTTGCTGGTATTCAATTTCCCAATCAAAGAAATGATAAAAACTATTATTGCTAAAATCATTTCCAGTAATAGCTACTACACCTTCAATTTCATAAGGGAAAAAAGCGCCAGTCAATGCGGTTAAATTTTGAGGTCCAACAAGGTTTACAAACAGACGCTGATCTTCTCCCGCACTAAAATTAAAGTCCAATTCAATTCGCTGTGGTCCAGCCTCCAATGCTTCAAAAATTCTATTTCCAACCAATCCTCTTCGACCATTTTCAGCTCTTACAACAAGATAACCAGGTTCTTGCATATTGATTAGTACAGATTTTAATTTAAATGGTGTAGAGGCGTCGAATACCATCCCTCCTTTGGTTTCATCTGAAGCAATTTCAGGTAAAATGCCTACTTCTGGTCCAACAAATTTTTGAAGTTTTGCATCTACCCAAAATGTCTCTGTAGTAGTCAACTCCGGTGTAGTCCATGGACTTCCTGTACCTAGTGGAACACTAGTAATTTGATCTGCGTACCATTCTATAATTCCTGTTTCATTCAGGTTAGTCGCTAAAACTACTTGTCCATTTTCACAAATATTTCCGGTAGTCAATTGTTCAGGGACCAGCGGATCTTCTGCCACAATAACCACCTCTTTAACCAATCGGTTATTCAATGGTCTTGGGTCCTCTACTCCATTAGGCATTTTAACTTCTAGGATAAGTTCATAAGTACCAGGTGCGATATCACTACCATCCATTTGGTAGACCGCTCGTTCTCCACTACTGAGCGATCCAACCCAATTAACCGTACCCGTATAAGTCTCTGCTCCATTCAATTCATATGTCGCCTCAAATTGAGTAAGCATCTCGTAACCACCATTTTCAAATAAAAATCCAATGTTAAAATAGTCCTGACAGAAAACTTGCATTTCTTCTACATCCAAAAGCATGACATCATTTTCCACGCCTCCAGAAACAGGTTCGATTCCTTGTTCTACTAAATAATCGTAGGCTGCTTTTACATCAATTACGCCCATTCCAAAAGTATTGTCTTCTCCGGGTATGCCTAGATCGCGACAACTAAAATATAAGGCCAGCAAAATATCTTCGCCGGTCAAATCAGGAAAAGCTTCTCTTAGCAAGAGAACTGCACCTGCCACATGAGGCGATGCCATGGAGGTTCCACTAAAGTTATCGTAATAACCATCTGCCACTGCAGATCGGACGCTTACGCCAGGCGCAGATACTTCGGGTTTGATCAATAAAGATTCGTCTGTACCTCCACAAATAGATGGACCGCGACTAGAAAAATCGGCGGCTGGCAAGTTAGGATTGCTTCCTTGCAAAGCAGCTACGCTAAAACAATTTACTAAACTTGTATTGACATTCTGTGGTCCTGATAAAGTTTGTGGTCCTGGGCCATCATTACCTGCTGCAAATACATTAGCAATCCCTGCCGCTTCAAGCGCATCAAAAGTAGTCGTAAAAACACCAGTACATTCACTCCCATTACTTGGGCCACCAAAGCCCCAAGAATTATTAATTACGGAAGGGCTATCATTAGTGTTAGTATCATTGTCTGGATCAAGTGACCACTGATAAGTTTCGATTACCCCTAGATTGGTGTTTTGATTACCACAACCAATCGGGGGCGCTGAGGTCCACATTCCGTTGAAAGCTACACCGATGGTATCATTATTTAGACGATCCAATCCGAGTACCGTTCCGGCAACGTGGGTACCATGATCGTTACAATCGAATGGTTCATCTCCGATTCCACTCCAAACTTGATCTAAAGGCTTATACAAACCTAGGTAATTATTTCGCAAAGCAGGATGGTGTGGACTAGTTCCTGTATCCATGATCAATGCTGTCAATCCATAGCCCGTATAACCGAGTTCCCACATGGCTGGAGCATTGATGGCTTGCAGGCCAGATTCGATACCCTCTGGCTGTACAAAAGGCCCCATAGCTCGTTCGTAGCCAATCGCTTTTACTTCCTTTTCCAGTTCGATAAGTTGGACATCATTGCGAAGGGTCAACGCTTTCAATGTCTCGGTCGTTACTTCGACAAATAAGGCATTACTTACCCAGAAAGAACGGAGACTTTGTTGGTCAGCACCAGGATTGTTTTCTAGAAAATCTAATAACTCCCGTTGCGTTTGAGCGGCGTTTTCTTTTAGCATATTGATGACCGTTTTAGAACGGTCTGCCAATGGTGTTTTTCTATCTTTAAAATCTTTTTTTAGTTGAACGAAATCAATCTGTTCTTCTAAAAGGATAAAAACCCGATGTTGTGTATCTGCATTATCCGCAATGATCGATTGTAAATCGCTCGTCAATTTATATGGATCATAATCCTGCGCAAAAAGCAGATGAACAAATAAAACTAGACAGGTTAGAAGGGTACCTCTTTTTTTCATTATAATAAATTGTAAGTACTTGGGCAAAGTTATGTAGTTGGTTTAAAATTGCGAAGCCCCAAAGTAAAGTACTTCGAGGCTCCGAAAGGTATTTTGAAATACGATCTTAAAGTTAATTCATTTTTACGACCCGTCTTGTAGTCCTCGCGTCATTCGCGAGAAAAATCAGGTGATAAACGCCATTATTTAAATCCGTCATATCTAATTCTAGGTTATTTCCTTGAATTTGACTTCCTGTTAATTGGCGAACCGTACGACCCAGTAAATCTACCATTCGAATCTCCGTTAAAGGATTCTGATAACTAACACCTAAAACGATATTCAGTTTACCAGTAGTAGGATTTGGATATAAGTTTAGGCTTTCGTCTAGCAATTGATCCTCAATGTTAGTTGATAACGATACGATTATTTCCTGACTGGTTGTCACTACACATCCTTCTCCGTTGACGGCACTTAAGGTTACTAGGTAAGTACCTTCTTCTTGATAAACGTGCATTGGATTTTCTTCGGTGCTTGTCGTTCCGTCACCAAAATCCCAGAAATATTCCGTGGCATTTTCAGAAGTATTGGTGAAGGTCAATGCTTCTCCTGTAGCCGGTAAATTATTAGAGGCAGAGAATGCAACTGTTGGTCCATCTGTACCACCAAATTCAACCAGTATCGGAATCCGACCACAAGCATAACCATACTCAAAGTCCCAATCATAAAAGAAATAATAATTATCCAATGGATTTACTAAGTCGTTCGATCCGATAATTGACAATGCACCACCTACCGCATAAGGATAGGTAGGGTTGGTAGTAAAACGAAGTGGAGCACCTGCTGCTAGCTCAATAGTATATCCATCGCCAGCAGGAATATCAACGTTCCAATCTACTACTAGTTCTCCGGTTTCTGCTGTATTCAATGGTCTTGAAGCCAAAATACCTCCGTTAGGTCTTCTAATTCTTAGAAGTCTTATGCCTCCTTCGTCTGCATAAACTTTTGTAGAGTTTAACCGAATATCCTGTAATGCATTAAAGATCAGTCCTTGTTCAGGCACACTACCAGTTTGTACATCAGTTGCCTCAATATCTAGGATTCCGCCTCTACCACTGAGTGACGCCTCTACATAAAAAATAAAAGGACTTGGTAAAGAAGGTGTTTCAAAATAAAGGCCATTGCTTATTGCTGATCCACCTGACGGTTGAACAAACCAATCTGCCTCAGTAATGCCTGTTGAGGTTAAATCAATAATGGCAGTAGTTGATCCACAGGGATTACCAAGCTCTTCACCAACAACAGATGCTTCAATTGGTTCTACTTCAATAATTTGTACTGGAATCTGATAAATATTATTGAGTGGACGTTCATCTTCTATTCCGTTTGGCGTATGCACTGTGACTCTGAAATTAAAATTCCCATTTAAGTCTTGCGTTTCTGGAATTACCACTGTGGCTCGTTCTCCTTTTTCTAATGATCCCGTCCAATTAATAGTGTTACTCTCGATAGACGCTCCATTGGAAATAAAACCATAATCGATGACTGCACTCGTCAAAGTATTGTCTCCACCATTTTCAATCAATACTTCCGCTGCGAAAGCTCCGGTACCACATTCCAGATCGGTGGCACGAATATTTACCACCATTACATCATCATTTCTTTGCGGATCAGTTGGAACGTTTCCAGCGGCTTCCAAAAAATTAAAAGCAGCTAATAAATTAATAATTCCCATTCCGTAGGTATTGTCTTCTCCTACCGCTCCTAGATCATCGGCTGTTTGGTAAAGCGCTAATTTAATGGCTTCTCCAGTTAATTCTGGAAAGGCTTCTTTCAATAAAACGACTGATCCGGCAACGTGAGGCGAAGCCATCGAAGTACCGCTAGAATTTGTATACCCGGATGGGCCGTTAGAAGAACGTACATTTACGCCAGGAGCAGCTACCTCTGGTTTTATCTCTAAAGATCCTCCACCACCACAATCAGAAGGTCCTCTACTGGAAAATCCAACGGCGGTAGTAGCATTTGTATTAAGAGCAGCTACGGAAAAACTGATCACTAAATCATGATTAATATCAGAAGAAGTAGAAGTGGTACTAACTCCCGGGCCATCATTTCCGGCAGCCCAAACTATTGCAATTCCAACTGTTTCCACTGCATCTTGAGAGTTAGCAATGGTGCTGGAATTTTGACAACCTCCTTGTGCTCCAAAACTATTATTAATGGCATCAGGCATATCATTAATCGTATTAGCATCACCATCCGGATTCATCGCAAATTGATAATTTTGAATTTGGCTAAAACGTGCCTCCGCACAAGCTCCAGTAAGATTTGCAAGAGGAGCAGCCAACCATTTGGCATTATGGGCTACGCCAATGGTATCATTATTTAGTCGATCTAATCCACAGGTGGTCCCTGCTACGTGGGTTCCGTGGTGAATTCCATTAATCGCACAATCATTAGGTCCTGTCTCATTTGAACCAGTATAGGCATGACTATCCGAAGCAACATGATATCCTTGATAATTTAATCGTAAGGCAGGATGAACTCCTTCCACTCCAGAATCCTGAATCATTATCCGTCTTCCATAACCTGAGTATCCCATTTGCCATAGTTTGTCGGCTTTGATAGACCGAAGTCCCACTTCACTACCATTAGGAGAAACAGGAGCCGCCGCACTCGTCTCTGGGCTAAAGGCAATTTCGGGATTGATAAATTCCAACTTACCTACGTCACGACGTAAGCTAATTTCTTTAATTTGCGGAATGGTTAACTCTGCCTCAATTACGTTCGTTACCCATAACCCGGTAATACGTTCCGTATTAATATTTGGCAAACTATTAAGATATTCTAATAACGGCCCTTGCGTACTAGCAGCTTTTTCCATCAGCGCTGGAATAAGAATTTTACTTCTTCTAGAAAGACTTGTTTTATTTTGATTGAAAGAAGCTCGTAATCCGAGAACATCTACTTGATCTTCCAAAAGGATATAGACTGGTAAAGTTTCTGATCCTGCTTCGAGCATCTGTTCCCATAAGGCGGGAGAAATCTTTTCAATATTCAGTTCCTGGGCATGGGAAAAGAAAGAAAAAAACAAGAGAGAAAATAAGATAATTGTTGTTCGCATAATTGGTAGCGTTATGGATGGTTTATAAAAGTTGTTCAAAAGTAGAAGCTTATTTTAGGAATATTTAAACAATGCTCCATTGACTGCATTTTTTAATGGTCTTGTACGATAAAAGTAGGGACTAGATATTCTATCCAGTCCCTTCTTAGTTTTATATTTTATTTATTAATCTTCACAATTCTTCGAACCACGGTTCCTTCATCCAATTGGAAGAGTATCAAATAAGCTCCATTGTCAAATGACTGGAGATCTAATTGAATATTATTGTTTCGGTAACTAACCGGATCTTTAGATAATAGCAATTTTCCCGCCACATCAGAAATCTGAATACCAATTTTCTCCGCCTCAGCGAAGCTAAAATTAATATTTAGGTTACCACTTGTAGGATTTGGAAAAACTTCAATATGTTTTTCAGCTTCCAGATCATTGGTAGCAGTAGCTATGCCAACTGTTATGGTGATAACTTCTGAAATACTACATCCTCCAGAAGTGATTACGGACTGCGTTACCATATACTCACCCGCTTCGGCGTAAGTATGGTTTGGGTTTTCAGCTGTACTCGTATTTCCGTCACCAAAGTCCCAGAAATAACTGGCTCCGGAGCTTCCAGTATTGTTGAATGTGGTGGTAGTTTGAGCAGTAGGATTAGCCGTCACTACTTCAATTCCAGCCGTCAACCCTTCGGTAGATCCCTCAAAAGTAATATCTACTGGAATACGACCACAAGCATTGGAAAAAGCAATTTCCCAATCGTAGAAAAATTCATATCTAGCTGCTATGGCAGTAGAGCTATTCAGAAAAACAGCTCCTCCAATCGTGTAAGGAAAATCAACATTAGCACCTACACCAGCAGCTAATTCATTACCTACGGTACGGAGCATTCTATAATTCAACCCAACAGGAAGTTCTGTATTCCAGTTGATGATATTTTCTCCTGGCACCAAGTTCCGATTTAAGGTCTTAACAATTCCATTACGATTGTTACGAATTTGGAATAAATTAAGTCCACCGTTTTCTGAAAACACTTTCACTGTTCTTAGCGTAGTAGGAGCTAACACATCAAAAAAGATTCCACCACCATCCGAGGTATACTCAAAATCTGTTTCAGATAGTTCAGCAATTCCACCACCTTGACTTTCAAAGGCTACATCAGCATAAAAAGTAAAAGCGGTTGGGAAAGGAGGTGTTTCAAAAAATAATCCAGTACCAACTACGGTACTAGCAGTTGGGGAAACATACCAAGTAGCATCCACCGCACTTTCAGAATCAATGGTTACAAAAGTAGCGGTACTTGCACAAGGATTAGCAGTAGCTCCCAAGCGGTTAATAGCAATCGGATCTACTTCAATTATTTCAATGGGACGTTCCAAACGATTATTGAAAGGTTTTAGATCAGTTCCATTATTGGGATTATTTAAAGTCACTACAATGCTCAATCCTCCTCTAAAATCTGATCTTTCCGGAATGGCAATGGTAGTCCGTTCGTTGATTGCTAGATTACCCGTCCAATCAACCGTTTCGCTAGCCAATGTTAACCCATTCTTAATATAATCAATCTCTAATTCAACCGATGTTAGATTAGTCTGACCTCCATTTTCAAAAGTAACTATTGCGGAGTAAGTACCGTCCCCACAAATTTGAGCTTGATCATTTAATTCAATCATTACCGCATCTCTATTTACATTTGGATCGACAGGAGTATGTCCCTGCGCTACCAAATAGTCAAAAGCAGCTAGACAGTTAACTAAACCATTTCCGTAAGTATTATCTTCTCCAGAAGCACCTAAGTCGGTAGCTGAAAAATACAGTGCTAAATTTATTTCTTCACCGCTAAGGGTAGGAAATGCTTCTTTCAGTAAGGCCACGGCACCTGCTACATAAGGAGCTGCAAAAGAAGTACCTTGTTGGCTAGAATAATTACCATTTAGATCAGAGCTTCGTACATTTACTCCATGAGCAACTACTTCTGGCTTAATATCAATAGAACCAGTACCAGCACATTGAGAAGGTCCTCGGCTAGAAAATCCAGCAATTGTATTATTGTTGATTTGTACAGCACCTACCGTAAAACTATTGACTAAATCAAGATTAATTGCTCCTTGTGAATTGATGGTCATATTTCCAGGGCCATCATTACCAGCAGCCCAAACCACAGAGATACCAGCGGCTACCATTGAATTTTGTACGTTAGCAACACTTTGGTTATTAAAACACCCTGCATTACTTCCCCAAGAGTTATTTACCACATCAGGAATATCATTAGTAGTGCTAGAGTTATTGTCTGGATCTAGTGCATATTGAAAATTACCAACTCCACCTAGACTTGCATCTTGACAAGCATCGATTAATCCTGCATGTGCTCCTCCGATCCATCGTGCGTTGAAAGCTGGACCAATCGTGTCATTAGTAATTCTGTCCAAACCAATCATGTTTCCTGTTACTCGGGTTCCGTGACCATCACAATCCGTTGGTCCTTGGGTAGCTGCACCAGTATAGGATTGTCCTTCGGAGAAGTAGATACCTTGATATTTCCCTACCAAACTTGGGTGTAACCAATCAACTCCACTATCTACAGTCATAACAAGTCGTCCAGCACCCGTATACCCCATTTCCCACAGCTTGTGCGCATTCATTTGTCTAATACCAGGTTCGCTTCCATTAGGTACTGGAGGCGCAGCCACTGCTTCTTCTTCGTCTGCAAAATGAACTGGAATAATCAGCTCTAACATTTCTACATCTTCTCGTAAGCTAAGGCGCTTAATTGTTGCTGCATTTACTCTCGCTTGAATTACATTAGTGGCCCAAAATGGCTTTATGCCATGGCGATCTACTAAGGGTTCTGCCGCTAGAAAATCCAAGAGTGGTTGTTGTGTAGCTGCGGCTTTGGCTTTTAAGCTGGTCACTACTCGGACAGCACGATCGTGTAAAGGTGTTTTTTTATTAATAAACTCCAGACGCATTCCCTGTATATCCACCTGATCTTTCAGCAAAATATAAACGGGTGATAGCTCGTTTGGCGCATCAGTGATTTTATCCCAGAGCGGGGAGGTTAACTTGTTAAGGTTTACATCCTGGGCAGAAACACCGAGGAAGACCAACAAGAAAAAGAAGGTAAAAATAGAACGCATTTGTTGAGTATTTTAAATTAAAAAATTAAGTATTTAAAGTAGTCAATCCAATCATATGATTTAGGTGACTTCTAATAAGGACACTTATTTACTTATCGTCCCCTATGATCTTAGTTCATTTTTGCAATTTTACGTATTATCTCTTGATTACCAAAAAGACAACGAATATAGTATACGCCAGCAGGATAGTTTTCCAAACTTAACTCTGTATCGAGGGTTTGGTTGAAATTTATTTGTTTTCTTTGCAATTCTTTCCCATAAATATCCATAACAAGAATTTCTACCTGACGTACATCTGCTGTTCTGATTTGCAGATTTACTTGTTGATATGCAGGGTTAGGAAATACCGTCACGTTTACCTCATCTATTTCATCAATGACATTTGACAATTCCGATACTTCTAAGTCGATGATTTTGGTATCTCCACAACCTTCCGAATTGACGGAAATCAATTTCACCTCATACGTTCCAACCTCTGTGTAAGCATGAGTTGGTGAAGTTTCAGTACTGGTATTTCCATCTCCAAAATCCCAGAAGTATTCTACACTATTGACTGACAAATTTTCAAAAACAACCATCCCTCCATTAGAAAGGTTTACTGGATTTTGGGAAGGTGTGAAATTTGCGTCTGGTGTTTCCGTCGTATTTTGGAATTCAGCGGTAATCGGCACTCGTCCACAAATTTGATTGTATTCTATCACCATATCATAAAAGTAATAATAATCAGCGGTAGGGTTTAACAAATCTGTAGAAGACTTGATGGTCATTGCACTACCTGCGGAGTAAGGATAAGAAGCGTTGGGCTGTTGTGCCATATCGTTACCAGAGATCAATAATTTATAATCTATTCCAACGGGTATTTCCTCGTTTAGTTCAACTAAATTTTCGCCAATCACCAAATTATTTAAGGTGATCTGCCGGATTAGTGAATTATCTCTTCTACGAATGGTCATAAGCCTAGGACCAGTATTATCTACAAATACTTTTACGGATCGTAAAATAACTTCTTGATGGATATCAAAAATCATCCCCTGATTATTAACTACTCCATTGGGAATTGAACTGGAAGCGGAGGGAGATGTTTCTCCAAAGCTTTCCTCTAAAGTTGCTTCAACATAAAAAGTAAATAATGATCCAGGAGGCAACAACAATCTATCTCCAGTAAATGATGGATTAGCAGCAGTTTCGCTAAAATACCATCTTATCTCTGTGGCATCAGGCGCATCTACTACTAGTTCAGCACTACTGCCAATACAAGGTGGTACTTGGGAAGCAAAGCTGGCAGATAAGGGTATTTGATTAGAAATTAAGACAGGACGACTTCCACTTGTAATATAGTCTCGGCTGTCCGGTTGACCATTAGGATTAGCGACCATTGCTACTAAGTCATATACTCCTTCGGGAGCATCTGTGAGACCCACTGAAATAATTTCTCGAGCACCTGGTGCTAAATCTCCTGTCCAAGGAATCGTAGTACTCAAAATCGAGTTACCCGATAGATCAACCAAATCATAAGTGATATCTGCGGTGGTAATATTATTCGTTCCTGCGTTTTCAAAAATAATATCAAAGGCTAGTAATCCATTACAATTTCTTTCTTCGGCAACAATGTCCACGAACATGATGTCATTTTCTACGCCCGGTTCTACTGGTTCATGCCCCTGATCTATCAAATAATTAAAAGCCCCTAACACATCAATCATTCCCATACCATAAGTATTGTCTTCTCCAGGGACTCCCAAATCTTGACATGAAAAATAGAGCGCTAATTTTATTTCCGCACCAGTCAAAGTGGGGAATGCTTCTTTTAACAATAGCACTGCACCCGCTACGTGGGGAGCTGCCATAGATGTACCTGATTTATTTCCGTAGGTTCCATCCAATTCACTGGAACGAACATTCTGGCCTGGCGCAGACACTTCCGGTTTTATTTCCAAAGAACCTTCTCCTCCACAAATCGAAGGCCCTCTGCTAGAAAAGCCCGCTACCGTAAAATTAATATTATTACCATTTACCGCAGCCACGGTAAAAGCATTGACCAGATTCGTATTGATATTTTTAGGAGAAGTGATCGTACTCGCATCTGGTCCGTCATTACCAGCAGAAAAAATAACGGCAATTCCAGCTGCTTCCATGGCATTGAGGATATTGATATAAGCTCCGTTACATTCTCCTTGAGCACCCGGATCCCACCAACTATTATTGATTGCATCTGGCATATCGGTAATGGTGTTGGGGTTTCCATCTGGATCAATCGCCCACTGAAAAGCGGCAATATTACCACTTGTACCACTTCCACACAAAACGTTGCTACCTACCCATTGCGCATTAAAAGCCACACCAATCGTATCGTCTTTTGCTCTATCTAATCCGACCATGGTTCCTAGGGTATGAACGCCATGATCCCCACAATTAGAAATATTGGTATTATTAGGGTTGTTCGCATCAAACCATCCTAATTCAGGAGAGGAGAAATTGCCACGCCAGTTGTGAACAATGGCTGGGTGTGCTGGGTCAATTCCTGTATCGGCACTCATCGCCAAACGTCCATAACCAGTATATCCCATTGCCCAAAGCTTGTCAGCCTTAATGGCATTTAATCCTAGTTCGGAGGTTCCAGGAGCGGGAGGCGGAGGTGCAGCTGCTTCGACATATGATTCTAAAGCTAGTTCTGCATCCATATCTATCCATTCAATATCCGGCCGATGACTTAATTTATTGATTAATGCTGGCGTTGCTTCTAGCGCTAATAAATTGGCAATCCAGAAAGTTTTTAATGAGGTTTGAGTTAATCCATCTTCCTCCTGCAACCAAGCCATTAATGGTCGTTGGGTACTGATGGCTTTTTCTTGTAAGGAGGTAATGACGGTATTCGTTCGTTCTTTCAGAGAGGTCTTATTTTCATAGAAAATTGCGTCCATTGCTGCCACATCTACCTGGTTAGCTAATTTGACGATGATTTTATGGCTTTGCTCATTGGTATTATTAAGCACATCCTGTAATCGATTGGAAAGGGTATATTCGTTAAATTGTTGGGCGGAGGCCGTAGTTATCACAAAAAGTGTCATAAAAGTTGTCAACAACTTACCGTAAGTTAGTTTGAGGTTGGGCATATCAAGTTTGTTATTTCCAAAGAAGGTTTAAATTCGCATTATTTTCAGCAATAAATCCGAAAGTGAAACGAATTATTGAAATATTATTAGTAGAAATTTGCCTGTATCTCCTCTTATGGATATGGAATGAGCAGGTCGCTCTTATTCTCAGTGCCATTTTTTCGGGAGTATCTTTAATCGTTCTGGTGGTCTCCGTGATTGTTGAATTAGTGGAGCCATCAAAGGTACCAAAAAGCTTTTTTATTTTTATGATTATTTCCGTATTAGTCCCCCTTTTGACAGGTAGTGGATATTATTACCTATTTCAGTAAACAATTTCAGTGGTTCTCCCTAGAAAAGGGGCTTAAAATCTACCCTAAAGAGGAGCTATTGGTATTTTTTGTCAGGAGAAGACGTTGAGATGAAGTTTAGTCTTTTTTTAATAGTAAAATCAATTTTTTAAATATTGATGATTTTCCCTCGATTTTTATCCAGTAAGTGAGGAGGGATATGGGCCTTTATTTCATTAAAAAGTAGGTTAATTAAACGTTTTTTAATAAAACTTCGATGCGTAATCAAACTAACTTCTCGCATGGGTTCAGGTTTTTGAAAAGACTTGACATATTTCGTGCTCAAGGATTCCATATCAATGGTGGCTAATTCTGGTAAAAAAGTATAACCAAATTGCTTTTCGACAATTCGCTTCAAGGTTTCCAAACTACCGCTTTCAAATCTTAATCTTGTATTTTCCATCTTTTTTTCCCCACAGATATTTAGGGTTTGAGATCTAAAGCAATGCCCTTCCTGTAACAACCACATCTCACTGATATCTAGTTCTTTAAGATTAATCTGCTCTTTGGTGAAAAGCGGATGTTTTGTGGACATATAAATAAAGAATTTCTCATAAAACATCGGAAATTCCACGATGGACTTCTCGTCCAGGGGTGTTACTAAAATGCCCACGTCTAGTCGATCGTCTTTTAATTTTTGTATTATTTCGGTGGTTAGAATTTCTTCAACAACCAGAGTTACTTCGGGATATTTTTCAATAAATTTTGTGATAAAAAGAGGGAGTAAATATGGACTGAGGGTAGGAATAATTCCGATGTGAAGTTCTCCTTTGATTTCATCTTTTTGATCTTGAATTATTTCTGGTATTCGATCCGCCTCCTGTAAAATAATTCTTGCTTGATTAATCACCTGAATGCCCATTTCAGTGGTAACGACCGGTTTTTTACTTCGGTCAAATAGTAATACCTTCAGTTCCTCTTCCACCTTTTTGATTTGCATACTCAAGGTAGGCTGCGTTACGTAACAATGTTTAGCAGCTTTGGCAAAACTTCGATGGGTATCAACGGCTACTAGGTATTCTAATTGAGTTAAAGTCATGTAAATACAATTTTAGGGCAAAATAGTATTTAATGATGAAAATTATGTTTTGATTAGTAAAGACTATAGGTCATTTATCAATTAGCGGACTTTCTAGATCATTTAAGGCCTTAGAAAGCACATAGGCTAGATAACCCTCATCACGATTAAGTACGCCTAGTCGGTTATTCGTCAAGTGGACAAAGTCACTTAGTATATTCCAATGCTTGGGTTTCTCAGAATCTATCTCCGCTAATTCAGATGGATTTAGCAAATCACTTTTTTCCAATAGATCTAGATTTGCGTAAACAGCTTGGTTAATAGATAGCCAGTTTTCCCATATTGGAGAACCCCTTCCAGTTGGGTGCTGTCGGAGTTGATCCCAGATACTGTGGATATATGGAAGAAGGGTGTTTTTTTGAAGGAGATAGGCATTTTCAAATTGAGATAAAATTTTCTCTTGTTGCATAGCTTTGTCTGCTCCTTGAATAGCAGCCGGTAACCAATCTCGGCAGTTTTTTTCAAAAAACATAACCATTTTATCCGTAGTCATACCCGTTGAAAAAATAAATCCCACGTGCAATTTTATGGCTGCACCCAAGGCATGATCATAAGACCATTCCCGAGTTTCAACTAATTCATTTAACACCACACGTGAAGAAGCAAAAAATTGTAACTCTGCCAATGGAAGGCCATTTACACCACCATACCGACTTATTTCTGGTTGATATGCATTAGAAAAAATTTGATTGTTTTCTCGCCAAGATTCAGTTAATTTCCTTTCCTTCATTTCTGGGGTTAAAAACAATTCAGAAGGTTTTTTTAAAATAAAATTACTTATATCTCGCTGAACTAAAGTAGATATTTGCTCGTCACTAATCCCCGACTCTTTTTTAAGTCGCAGCCGGATATGTGGGCCACGTTCCCAATACCTGATAAAAAAATACTGGGTAATTAATTCTTGATCAATCAGCTTTTTCACCAATGGACGAATAGCTCCTACGAGCATCGACTCCCAGGGTTCTGCATAGTAAATATAAAAACTAAGGTATTGATTTTCAGGCATTTATATTATTTAATGTAGCGTAGAGGCAAGGCATGCCTTGTCTCTACGTATAATTCCTAATCTCCAAAAGAGATTCCCAATGATCTAGCTGTTTCAATCAAGTAATGGTTTTTATCGAGCACCTTGTATTTACTAATTGCTTTTTTCAACGTAACACTAGTCATTTCATTATTTACATATGCTACCATTTTTCCAAATTGCTCATTAACAATCAATTCGAAAGCCTTGACGCCCATCGCTGAAGCCAGCACTCGATCAAATGCACTAGGTGTACCGCCCCGCTGGATATGTCCTAAAATAGTTCCCCTGATCTGAGGTTGACAACCATCCTCCTCTAGCTGATAACGGAGTTGATTAACAACCCCTCCTAGCTTCACATGTGAATCTCCTGCGTCCTTTGATTTGGCGCCAAAAGCAGCACCACCAATTGGTTTTGCTCCTTCAGAAACGACCATATTGACAAATCCTTTTCCTTTTTTGTACCGTTTGTTAACATGTTTAATGATTTTTTTAAGATCAAAAGGGATTTCTGGAATCAAACAAATTTCGGCACCACCAGCAATCGCGGTATGTAAGGCAATCCAGCCCGCATCTCGTCCCATTACTTCCATCATCATTACTCGATGATGACTCTCAGCGGTAGTAACCAATTTATCAAAACAATCCGTCGCCACCTGCACCGCCGTATTAAAACCGAAAGTGAGATCGGTGGCATACAGGTCATTATCAATCGTTTTGGGTACGCCAATAATGTTGAGTCCTTTTTCATAAAGCGCCTGCGAAATGGTTTGGCTGCCATCTCCACCAATATTGACTACAGCATGAAATCCGAGTTTCTTAATTTTCCGAATCAGTTCAGCGGAGCGGTCCTTGGTGGTCCAAGAGCCATCCTTTCGTTGGACCGGGAAAGCACAGGGATTTCCTCGATTGGTCGTTTTTAAAATGGTTCCTCCTTTGGCATGAATACCTCCGACATGACGACGGGTCAACCGAACAATATCCTGTTCTTCGTTCATCACTCCATTGAACGCTTCCATGCTCCCCCATAGTTCATATTGGCCATCCGTTTTACAGGCTTTATACAACCCACGAATCACCGCATTCAATCCTGGACAATCACCTCCACCTGTTAATACAAGTATTTTCTTCTTCATTTATTGCGTAATTTTAGGGTGCCAAAATATGTATTTTTTTCTGTATCTTTGGGAAGGAAGAAAATTTAATTTTTCCTACCTCATTTCAAATCAAAATTCTAGATCATCATGAAGAACTATTCCCTAAATATCAATGGAAAAACCATGGAAGTAAAAGCCGATGCGGATACACCGCTACTTTGGGTTTTACGCGACGAAGCTAAACTCGTTGGCACCAAATACGGATGTGGTATCGGATCTTGCGGTGCTTGTACAGTGCATATAGAAGGCTCGCCTGCTCGTTCCTGCTCCCTTCCTGTCGATGCCATTGCTGACAAAAAAATTACAACCATCGAAGGACTCTCTATGGATGGTTCCCATAGAATTCAAAAAGCTTGGAAAGAAATTGACGTACCTCAATGTGGTTACTGTCAAGCTGGACAAATGATGTCTGCTGCTGCTTTGCTTAACGAAAATCCTAATCCCTCTGATGAAGAAATTGACCGGGCTATGGCTGGTAATATTTGTCGATGTGGCACTTATTTGCGGATCAAGGAAGCGATCCGGAAAGCGTAAAATTGTTGAATTGTTGAATTGTTGAATAACTTACCATATTTCGGAGACGCTTCAA
>CAZYAC010000017.1:18716-25413 GCA_964645475.1 uncultured Saprospiraceae bacterium
AATTGTTGAATTGTTGAATTGTTGAATAACTTACCATATTTCGGAGACGCTTCAAAATTCTGGATTTTAAACTTTAAGAACAATCACAAAAATTCCACAAACGTATAAGAAACATTTTTTTAGACATAAATATTTTGGCAATTAAAAAAAGTTGGCAATTACATATCCACGATAAAAGAAAACCAACTATCATCATAAAAACAAAATCATGAAAATCAAAATAAAACATAATCGTCGTTCTTTTATTCGTTCTTCTGCCATCGCAGGCGGTGGTCTTATGCTGGGCTTTAGCTCAATAGTTGGATGTAAGCCAGTCGAAGACGAGGTAGCAGAAAGAGTTAAAAAAGCCATTCCCAACGAATGGTTTGACATAAACTCTTTTTTAAAAATTGGTGAAAATGGGTTGGTAACTATTATGTCTCCCAATCCAGAAATCGGTCAAGGAGTCAAAACTTCAATGCCCATGATAGTGGCGGAAGAACTTGAAGTGGACTGGTTTGATGTAGTGGTAGAACAAGCCCCACTGAGTGCTGACTTTGATCGTCAAGTAGCAGGTGGTAGTCAATCGCTGCGTAGTAGTTGGGATGGTCTACGGATGGCTGGTGCCACCGCTAAAACTATGTTAGTAGCTGCCGCAGCGGAAGCGTGGGAAGTAAATCCAACGGAGTGTACGGTTGAAAAAGGCGTTGTTTTTCACCCAGATAAAACACAATCCATGGACTATGGTTCGCTTGCAAAAAAAGCAAGCACGATGACCGTTCCGACGGAAGTAAAGTTAAAAGAGGTCTCGGATTTCACCATCATTGGAAAAGGAAAAAGGAATGTAGACATTGATGAAATCATCACCGGTAAGCCACTCTTTGGAATGGATACCCAACGGGAAGGAATGAAAATTGCTTGTGCGGTTCGGCCTCCTGCCTTTGGACAAAAGCTCAAAAGTTTTGATGATTCAGCAGCCAAAGTTATCTCGGGTGTAGAACAAGTATTCCAGTTTGGAGAAAAGAATAATAAAATTGCCGTCGTGGCTACCAATACGTGGGCAGCCATGAAAGGCGCCAAAGCGATTAAAGCAGAATGGGTAGAAGATACGAAACCAGAAAGTAACGCAGACCACGAAAAAGCGCTACTCGCCTTACTTGAAAAAAAGGGAGAACCTAAACGGGAAGATGGCAACGTGGATAAAGCTTTTAAGGAAGCTGACGAAGTGGTAGAAGCGATTTACAGTGCCCCTTTCTTACCGCATAACTGTATGGAACCCATGAATTTTTTCGCTCACGTAACCGCAGATAAAGTGGATGCTTACGGTCCCGTGCAAACACCAAAATGGACCTCCAGTAATATTGCAAAATTACTAGACCGTCCAATTGAGCAGATCACCGTAGGTATGTCGCGAATGGGTGGTGGTTTTGGTCGTCGATTATATGGAGATTTTGCGGTGGAAGCAGCAGAAATTTCAGATAAAGCAAAGGCTCCGATCAAGGTCGTCTACTCACGGGAAGACGATATGACAGCTGGTATGTATCGACCCGCTGTAAAATATAAATTTAAAGCAGGCATTAAGGATGGTCAGATTTCCGCGTATGAGTTAACGGAAGCTTCGGTAAATTCCGGCATGTGGGATATGCAAATCAATGCTTTTCCTGCAGGTGCCACGCCTAATTACCGGGTGACAAGTAACCAAATGGAAAGTAATATTACGACGGGTGCTTGGCGAGCACCAATCAGTAATTTTTTAGCGATCGCAGAACAAAGTTTTATTGATACGCTGGCAGAAAAGTTGGGCAAAGATGAAGTAGCTTTTAGATTAGAATGGTTTCAACGAGCGATTGATAATCCTGTTGGCAAAGTCGACTATGTACCCGAACAGGCAATGGGAGTTATCAAATTAGCAGCAGAAAAATCGGACTGGGGAAAAGCAGATACAGCGCAAGGAATGTGTGCCTA
This sequence comes from uncultured Saprospiraceae bacterium, assembly GCA_964645475.1. Lineage (GTDB taxonomy): Bacteria > Bacteroidota > Bacteroidia > Chitinophagales > Saprospiraceae > JALZUU01. The sequence goes on from CAZYAC010000017.1 coordinate 20,661, forward strand.
CTATTCACATAATACTTATGTGGCCGAAGTAGCCGACCTTATTGAGGTAGATGGTAGACCGAAAATTGATAAAATTACTTGTGCCATCGATTGCGGTATTGTCGTAAATCCATTGGGTGCAATGAATCAAGTAGAGGGTGGAATTATTGATGGTATCGGTCACGCCATGTACGGAGATTTTGGTTTTGAAAATGGCAAACCGAATAAAAAGAATTTTGATCAGTACCGCTTGATTCGTCACAATGAGGTGCCAAAAATTGAAACGCATTTTGTAGAAAGTACCAAGAGTCCAACTGGATTGGGAGAGCCTACGTTACCACCAGCTGGAGGTGCGGTGGCAAATGCATTGTATAAAATGACAGGAAAGAAGTTGAAGGCGATTCCGTTTGTAGGTGAGGAAGGAGTGTTGGGATAGTTTCAATTGCAATATCAACCGCAACTTCAACGGCAATGCTTAATCGGAAATTCACTTTTCATTTAGGATGATTCTTCTTTGAGTTTGTTTTTGAAGTTGCGCTTGAGTCTGACTGTCGGCAGACAGGGTTGAGGTTCTTTCTGACGAATAGCTTTTTTAATTGATTTATTAGACTTTATTCTAAAATAATTAGTATGCTCCCAAATGATCTTTTTGGTTTTCAGTAAAGGAAACATCATCTTTCTTAATTCCGGAAATCATTCTTCGCATTTAGATAATAGACCCCGAAATAATCGACAAAGACTTTCCATCCGGGTGTTCCGATGCCGATCCGAACATTAGAGATGGGTTCGTAGGGCATTTCGTAGACCAATTGTTCGTTGACGAAAAGGTAGTAAGTCTGATTGACTTTACGAAGGGTAATCTTATTCCATTCAGTAACTAGTTTTTTGATCTTCCCTTTGATGATCGTTTTCTTTTCATTTTTGATAATAAATCCTCGTTTAATCAAATTGAAATAGTAGAAACGTTCCAGACTTTTGTCTTGTCCCCAAACCAATCCATAATCATTTCCATTGCAAGAAAGCATCATTTCTACGGCAAAGTCTTTAGAAGGATCTAGGTCAAACTTTGGAGCCATATAAGAAGGCTTTAAGCCGATGGAAACGGATTTAAAGAGGTATTGTCCATACTTAATTTTACCCTTGTGTTCCCGATTCTTCCCTGTCCAGAATTTTTCGCTGGTTTCCCCATTAAAATCGTCAAAATAAACCGGTGTACGATTTTCTGGAATATAATCGTAATAATCGCGCTGTGCTGAAAGGGAATAGCAAACACAGAAAATTAAGGTGAAAACGAGATAAAAACACGGTTTATTCATAGGACAAAGTTACCTTTTTTACAAAAATAGAGGCGTTGGGGAAATGTTAATACTATTTTTTAGTTACCCCTGATTAAAACCAAAAAGTTAAGCATTCACTCCGCATGCTTATCACATGGTGTTTTTTACCTAAAAGATTAAAATAAAACTTCCCAAGAAGGGTAATATTGTAGAAACAATTAGGACATACTACTAAATTGCTTAAATTTGCGAGAGACTATGATTTTTAGGTAAAATACCTGCAATCACAAACCGCGAGAGAGCTCACTAAACGCGAAACCGCAATGATTCAACGACTGTTAATCAATAATTACGCGCTCATTGATGAGCTCGAAATTGACTTTTCTGAAGGACTGACCATTATTACCGGAGAAACCGGGGCTGGAAAATCTATCCTCTTAGGGGCTTTGGGCCTCATCATGGGCAACCGTGCCGATACCAAGGTTTTTTATCATACCGATAAAAAGTGTATTGTCGAAGGTTTTTTCGAAATTTCCCGATACGGATTAAAGGAATTCTTTGACGAAAAAGACATTGACTACGACGACGAAATTGTGATCCGTCGAGAGCTGACACCTGCTGGTAAGTCTAGAGCTTTTGTCAATGATACACCCGTCAAACTGAAAACCTTAGCAACACTTACCGCTGCCATCATTGATCTCCATCAACAGTTTGATACCTTGGACATTCACAACGTTTCTTTTCAAATGCGCATGATGGATGCCCTAGCGGGAAATTATCCAGCCTTGGAGAAATACCAATTAGAATTTTCTACTTATCAAAAAAATAAACGACAACTCGCTAACCTGATTGATCGCAACCAATCTGCCACCACGGAGATTGACTTCCTTAACTTTCAATTACAAGAATTTAATGGTGCCGAATTAATCGCAGATGAGGACAAAAAAATGGAGTCCGAATTGTCTCGCTTAACCAATGCCGAGGACATCAAAAAAACGCTTAGCCAAGCTTATCAGTTGATGACCGATGACGAACAATCGGTGATTGATCAATTAGAAAAAGTGAGTCAAGCGCTCTCCGAGGTAAAGGACTACCATCCGGATGTTGCTAAAATCTATGAACGCTACGAAGGTATCCTTATGGAACTCCGAGATATTTCTTCTGACTTTGAAAAAGTAGCAGATGATACGGAATATGACGGGGAGCGTATTTTGGAATTACAGGAACGCCTTGATCTTATTTATAAATTACAAAACAAACATCGTGTAAAATCTGTACTCGAACTACTGACCATCCAAAACAATTTACAAAGCCAATTAAAAGGATTCGGGGATTTATCGGAAGATATCGAACGTCTACAAAAAGAAATTGCAACCCAAGAAATTTCTTTACAAAAGAAAGCAGCGGCATTGCACAAGAAAAGATTGTCTGTAACCAGTGGATTTGAGAAAAAGGTAGATGCGATGCTTACACAATTGTCAATGCCTCATGCACGACTACAAGTGGAAGTGCGGGAACTTGAAGAATTGAATAGTACAGGAATTGATGAAGTGAATTTTCTTTTTGCGTCCAACAAAGGCAGTAAATTTTTACCATTGAAGAATGTCGCTTCGGGAGGTGAATTGTCTCGATTGACCTTGTGTACAAAATCTTTGGTAGCAGATGCCATTCCTTTACCTACCTTGATTTTTGATGAGATTGACACGGGAATTTCTGGAGACGTCGCCTTAAGGATGGGTAAAATATTACAAGAACTTTCTGGACGGCATCAGGTGGTGAGTATTACACATAGTCCACAGATTGCGGTCAAAGCGGACACCCATTATTTCGTTTACAAAAAAGAAATGAAGGATCGAACCATGACACGCGTCAAAGCGCTAACGATGGAAGAACGTATTCGGGCAGTGGCGACGATGCTCAGTGGGAATCCACCTTCTAATTCGGCTATAGAGAATGCGAAGGAGTTGTTGTTGGCGACTTAATTAAAAATCAACTTCAAAGGCAATTTCAAAAGCAATTTCAAAAATAATCAAAAGGAAAGCAGTCAATCTCAAGAGCAAAGGTTGTCATGATGCAAATTTGAAGTTGAGATTGCAATTGAATTTGAAGTTGAAATTTACTTGCATGAGTTTCTAAAAAAACATTAACTAATTTTTATTATGAATTTACTAGAAGGAAAACGCGGGGTAATCTTTGGTGCCCTGGATGAAAAATCAATTGCTTGGAAAATCGCTGAAAAATGTGCTGAGCAAGGTGCGAAGATCACTCTAACCAACGCACCGGTCGCCTTACGAATGGGAAAAATTCAGGCGTTAGGAGAAAAGTTAAACGCAGAAATTATTGCGGCGGATGCGACAAGTATCGAAGACCTCGAAGCACTGTTCACGCAATCACAAGAAATTTTAGGTGGCAAGTTAGACTTTGTCCTCCACTCCATTGGGATGTCGATCAACGTACGTAAAAAACGACCTTATACCGATATAAAATACGAATGGATGCAGAAGACCTTTGACATTTCTGCGATTTCTTTTCATAAGACGATGCAGACCTTATATAAGATGGATGCTATGCAAGATTGGGGTTCTATTTTGGCGTTGACATATATCGCCTCTCAACGTACTTTCCCCGATTATAGCGAAATGGCTGAATCGAAAGCTTTATTGGAATCCTTTGCCCGTAGTTTTGGTTACCATTTTGGGAAAGCTAAAAATGTACGGGTCAATACGGTCTCACAATCTCCGACGATGACAACGGCAGGAAGTGGGGTAAGTGGCTTTGATGAATTCTTTAGTTATGCGGACAAGATGTCTCCACTTGGTAATGCTTCTACGGAAGCCTGTGCAGATTTTTGTGTAGCGATGTTTTCCGACCTAACGCGCTCAGTGACCATGCAGAATCTTTACCATGATGGTGGTTTTTCTAGTATGGGGATAAATCCTGATGTGTTGGGTAACTGAACGATCCTGACGAAGGAAGATGACGTACGACAGTACGGCAAGTGAAGGCACCGCAAAAGCGGACGGGATGGCTTTTTGAATTCACTTAATTATTCTTTCTAGCAAAGATCGCAGGACATCGTCCCAAACTTGATTCAGGAGACGCAAAGCGATTCGTAGACTTTTTTTAGCGTGTAAATCTTTTGTGTTAGAATAGACTTTATTATAATCATTATATAGGATTTTCTCATAAAACCCGTTTTGATAATTTTTATTTTTTTATAACAGAATCGTTATTAATTAAACTGTTAGTGACTAATTTCATCTCTAAAAAAACATCTGTCATTTATTTGGCAAAATAGAGAGGTGTTTTTAATTAACTTGCGACTGAGTAACTATTTATTTTTTGATCTTATTAAAATAAAACATTGTGCGAATAATACTCTTTTTACTTTTTAGTTTTCCTTTCTTTTTAAAGGCACAACCGACGGAATTAAATTTATTAGGAACTTGGAGCGATCCGAGCTTACCTGTTACTGCTGCTTGGAATGGTGCTTATAA
>CAZYAC010000017.1:25513-29525 GCA_964645475.1 uncultured Saprospiraceae bacterium
TAAAGGTTGTTGATGTCTGTGAGCCAGAAGAAGATATTGAAGTAGTAGAAACCTTTGGAACCGATTCAGAATTCCTAGGTAGTATTCCTCATAATGTACTTATCGACTGTAATATTTTGTATGCTTCCTGGTATTATGAAGGCGTTCAGGTATTTGATATTTCCGATCCAATAAATCCAGTGCGGATTGGTTTTTATGATACTTTCGATGGTCCAGATGCCCCTTCTTTTGCGGGTAACTGGGGGGTTTATCCTTATCTACCTTCTGGTAATATTCTTGCATCGGATATGCAAAGCGGACTTTTTATTTTGCAAAATATCGTAACACCTGACTGTGATGCCTATCAAGCTGCTTCCTGCGAAAATGCAGTTCCAGTAGCGGAAGTTTACCAACCCGTCAAAGCCTTGAAAGTTTATCCACAACCAGTATCAGATCAACTGATCATTGATTTCTTTTTGGAAGAGCCAACGGCAGATCTAAATTTCTCACTGACCGATGTAAGTGGCCGAACAGTAGCCACTTGGAATAACTTGGCTGTGTTTACAGGAGAAAATAAATTTGACTTAGATATACCAAACAGCTTAAATAACGGTTTTTATATTATGGTCATTGAAAATGACGATGATACTGTGGGAATTACCCGTAAGGTAGTCGTTCAACGGTAAATGGCTCTAGAGCATGTTTAAATTTCTATCACCTCAAAATAAATTTTAACCAAGCTCTTAAAAATTACTTACTTTTGGAGATTTATCATCCGGAATGATGCGATTAGAGCTGTTATTATCTATTTTGTTATGCTTTTTTCTTACCCCAGTTTTCGGTCAATTTCCCGGACAAGGAGGATTTGGAGGTAATTCTGGTGGGCAATCCAGCGGTACTCCACAGGGAGAATTTGTAGAACTGATTGATACTTTTGGGGTCTATACTTTTTTTGTTGACAACCCGAATGAAGAAACCCCTTATGCAGATACCTTACTCCATCATTTTCAACAATTCGATCCGACTAGAATTCCAGATTTCGAATATGCACATCTAGGTAATCCAGGATCTCCAGCTCGACCACTTTTTTTTCAACCCAGTTTTAGAAAAGGATTTGATATTGGTCTTCACCAATTCGACCTCTATCGTATTGACAAAAAGAATACTCCTTATTATCGTCTCCAAAATCCTTTCACTCGAGCAGCCTATTCCCAAAATAATAAAGATAATTTAAATTTTAAAGGAGAATATAGTCGCAATTTTGCGAACGGTATCAACGTCTCTATTTTAGCTTTGCGTAGTAACCACTTAGGACAATTCAGAAATCAACGCGCCAAAAATACCGCCTTCGCCAACAATTGGTGGTACCACGATAAAAAAGGAAAATACGATGGTTTTTTCGCCATCACTTCCAATTCAAATTTACATGAAGATAACGGTGGTATTGTTCCGCTAGCAGATAGTGTTTCTGCCCCAAATCCAATTACGATCCCAGTCAATATCGACGATGGTGCTGACACGAAGCATACTCAACGGTCGTTTACGTATACCCATTATTACAAATTGATTGGTGCTACTCCCGTTCCTTCGACTCCGGACAAAGTAGAAAATCGTCCCAGTAGGCGACCGCCAAGTAATTTATCAAGATCGCCTTTGACCCCCAAAGACAGCTTGATGCTAGACACCCTATTAGATACTCCAGATAAAAAAACAATCGATCAACCCATAAAAAGAGATTCGCTCACCTTACCTCCGGAAACAACTGATACCTTAAAAAATTCACTCAACTTGCCAGTGGAAGCAATCGATACGTTGTTGAACAAAATCAATTTAACAGATACGCTTCCCCCTACTCCAGTGCCCCTCGTAGGTGATACGATTATGACGGACTCTATCCAACCAGATAGCATTTTTAAACCTAGCAAAACGAGCACTTCTTCAATGGTAGATAGTCTGAGAGCACTCGCTAATAATCAACGTGCTACTCCTCCGGCTGCTGTGATGGGACCTCCCAAACGGGCCATTACCCTAGGGCATCAAATTGCTTTTCATTCGAATCGTTATCTGTTTTCAGATACGAGTCCTGATAATTCGTTTTATATTCCTAAATACATCACCCACCAAAGAGGGATTCGAAACTTTATACGACATCGAAAATTGGAAAACGATTTTAGAATCAGTACTTTTAAGTTGCGTGACCATAATGGAAAAGTTAGAAAACAACGGGATTTACTAGAAGCGGGGCTGACCCATACGATCCATTTTATCACCCAAGAAAACGAAGATCGTACCCTCAATAATTTATTCTTACATGGTCGTTTTAATTTTAATCCTAAAGACCGATTAAAGGTCAACACCTATTTCCATTATGGCTTTCTCGCTAATCTTGGAGACTATCGGGTCAATGGAACGTTGGAATACAATTTACCTACCTTAGGAAGTTTAGAAGTCGGTTTGGTCCAACAAGCTTACTCCCCTAGTTTAATTGCCAATCGACTAATTCTCTCGGAGGCAGTCGTTTGGGACAATGATTTTAATAAGATCTTTGAAACGAGTTTGAAGGCCACGTTGCGGGTTCCTCGGTTTGATCTTGAAATTTCAGGACAATATCATTTGATCAATAATTATCAATATTACGGTTCGGATGGGACGCCCGAACAAACAGGTACCGCGATCAACGTGGGACAGTTGATGATCAAGAAAGATTTCAAATTTTGGAAATTTCATTTAACGAATACCTTAATTCTTCAACAGACCAGTAGTTCGGTGCTAAGGTTGCCCAACTTACTGACTAAACAATCTTTTTATTTTGCAGGATTTTTAATTAAAAAAGCACTCTTTACCCACGTAGGCGTGGACTTTAGAATGAACGACGCTTTTATTGGGGATGCCTATTTTGCACCCACGGGACAATTTCAATTACAAAATCGACAGGTACTTAGTGCGTATCCATTGTTAGATGTGTTTGTTGATTTTAAAGTAAAAGAATTTCGCTTTTTTGCAAAATTTGAAAATTTAACACAGACTTGGTATCCGGTCATTGCGTATCAAACGTATTTACATCCCGAGCGGTTTAGTGCATTTCGGTTTGGGGTGAGTTGGCGGTTTTTGAATTAAGGGGTAAGAAAAAATAGACCTCATATAGCCGACGCTACTCGTAAATGAAGCTCCTAGAGGCAGAGCCAATCGGGGTATCCACGCAAGGTTATATTTTGTTAATCGGTGAATCAGTTATGGTTGCGTAATTCCAGTATGGTTAACATTATTTGGGTATTTATAGGCATACATTATCTAATTAAAATCAGAAAAAATGAAGCAACACATTGATTTAAGTCATACTGTAAAAAATGGAGAAGTAACTTAATAAGGGCTTACCAGCACCTATAATTTGCGATTATCTATACTTACCTCCAACCTTAAACCACTGAAGTCAAATATTTAATTGATTTAAAATTAATCATCAAACCTCTCGCTCAAGAAATTCATACTCCATATCTCATTTAGACTTAATGGCTGATAACGTGGTTTCTTTACCTCTTCTGGAAATTTCCTTTTTTTCTTTGGCCTTTGTACTAAGGCTATCTCTCTGTATACCCTTCGCTTAGGTGTTTAGCGTACCCTTTATTTTTGTATAACAGAAAATTAACTTTCGATACAAACTTCCGACTTGTCTCCTTATGACCAAGGTTTTTAATCGATGTTATGAAAGTTATATTTTTTGAAATTACATTTTCCTATCACTTTTTTTAAAAATACTGTCACAATTTATTAATTCTTGTCCTTGTAGTTGATGAGTGGATCATTTTAATCAGTTTATGTAAAAAATTATCAATATAAAAACTAATTTATGTGTATAAAATGTTAAAACGGCACTCAAAATTACATAACTACTAGTCTTCAACTAGTATCATTCTTTATTAATTACGAATGTATAATATAATTTTTTAACCATTTAAAACTTATTTATTATGATTAAATACTTTTTAGTTTTAACCTTAGTTGTTTTTCAAATTTCAACTATTTTTTCGCAAGA
>CAZYAC010000018.1:0-29182 GCA_964645475.1 uncultured Saprospiraceae bacterium
ATGAGCTGATCGTAAAGATACTCTCGCATTTAGAGGAAATCGATTTTGATATCGCAAATACCGAAAGCGACGTGCTAGGCGATGCGTACGAATATCTTATCGGGCAGTTTGCTTCTGGTGCAGGTAAAAAGGCAGGGAGGCGAGCCAAGTTGTGATGGATTTACCCGGTGTCCATAAAGTTGTCTTTGTCGTTGACCGAAAAGATTTAGATTACCAAACGATGAAGGAATTTAATGCTTTTAAAAAGGACAGTGTTGATGTAACCAATAATACGCTTTCGTTGGTCAAGCAATTAACCGATGAGACCAAATTGGTGTTGACCACGATTCAAAAATTAAACAATGCGATCACCAAGACGCGTTATGAAAAACGGTTGGCCCATTTAAAAAATAAGAAGATCGTTTTTATTTTTGATGAGTGCCATCGAAGTCAGTTTGGAGAAACGCACCAACGGATAACGGCCTTCTTTGCCCAAAGTCAACTTTTTGGATTTACCGGAACGCCCATCTTTGCCGAGAATGCCAGTAAGAACGATTTAGGAAAACGGACCACTAAAGATTTGTTCGGCAACTGCCTCCATAAATACGTCATTACCGACGCTATTAGAGATCAGAACGTGCTCAAATTTGGGATAGAATATGTTGGAAAATATAAAAACAAGAGCAAGACTTTAATTGATATCGAAGTCGAAGCGATTGATAAAAAAGAAGTATTTGATGCGCCCCAACGATTGGAAAAAATAGTGGATTATATCCTTGCCTATCACGATCAAAAAACGTTTAACAAAGACTACTCTGCCCTTTTTGCCGTCAGCAGTATCGACAATGTCATTAAATATTATGAAATTTTTCAAAAAAAGAAAGAAGAAGGATTGCATCACCTAAGAATCGCGACGATCTTTTCTTACGGCACCAACGAAGACGACGAAGACGCACAAGACTATTTACCAGGAGATGAATTAGCACAAGCGGCGGACGCGAAAGTAAAATATCTTTCCAGTCATACCCGAGACAAACTAGACAGTTTTATTGCGGATTATAATGCAATGTATGGCACTAAGTTTTCCACCAAAGATACCCAACAATTTGAGAATTATTTTAAGGATATCAGTAAGCGATTAAAAGAACGAGAGAAAGAAAGACCGCAACGAACGAGGCAGGAAGAGCGCGACCGATTAGATATTGTCTTGGTGGTCAATATGTTCCTCACAGGTTTTGATGCAAAAAAAGTAAACACCTTATACGTAGACAAAAATTTAAGGCAGCATGGTTTGATCCAAGCCTTTTCTCGGACCAATAGAATCATCGGAGAGCGAAAATCACAAGGCAATATTCTCGCCTTTAGAAACCTAAAAAAAGCAACCGATGATGCGATCACTTTGTTCTCCAATAAAGATGCCATTGAAACGGTCCTGATGCCGTCTTTTGAAGCGATTACCGAAAAATTTGAGGAAGCATTAGAAAATTTACGAGCTATCGCACCGACCTATCAAAGTGTAGATGATTTTCCAAGTGAGGAGGAAGATGCGGCTTTTGTACAAGCCTTTAGAAGATTGATGCGGAGTATGAATGTCTTGCAATCTTATACCGATTTTGCGTGGGAAGACATTGCCATCGACGAGCAAGAATACGAAGACTATAAAAGTAAATATTTAGACCTTTATGATCGAATAAAATTAGATCGAGCCAAACAAAAAACCTCCATCCTAAACGATATTGATTTTGAATTAGAGTTGGTACATCGCGATATTATCAGTGTTGCTTATATTATAAAATTGATCGCCAAGCTGAAGGCCGTGAAGTCCTCCGAAGCCCAAGCGCAGAAAAAAGCCATCATGGATTTATTAGGTGGCGATATCCATCTACGTAGTAAACGCGAGTTAATAGAACAATTTATCGAAGAGAATCTACCTTATATTGACGATTTAGATGCCATCGAAGGGGAGTTTGAAAAATACTGGCAAGATCAAAAAGTGTTAGCGCTAGCAAAAATTTGCGAAGAAGAAAAACTAGATCAAGCCCAGTTTAAAGCATTGATCGATGCCTATATTTTTAGCGGACAAGAACCAATCAGAGACGATGTATTTAAATGTTTGGATAACCGCCCCAGCATTTTAAAAGCGAGAGAAATCGGAAAGCGGATTTTGGAAAAGATGAGAACTTATGTTGAGGTATTTGTTCACGGGATGGTGGCTTAAAGGTAAGCTAATAAATTCGATATGAGAAGGACTGCTGATATCCTAAACTGCTTAATATTCTTCGCTGCATCCATATAAAAACCAAACCCCACTACTCCACTCAAAAAAATCATTTCTACAACCTAACCCTTTCTTTCTAAAATCCGCCAATAAATTTCCAACAAATAGAGCTTTAGAACCACAGCCACAGCCAGATAAATAAACTGATATCTTAGCTAAGCAAGTCTTCCAAAATGGTTTTAAGTAATTAGTATTTTAAACCTGAAATATCCTAAAAGCATGTTTACTCACGATTAATAATATTTTGAATTTTTCTGTACCTAAAATCATTTTATATGGATTAACTATTGTTTTGTTTGTTTATTTTGTTATTTTTACCTTTATCGAAATAATTAGTAACCTGATACTATATCAAACCAAATGATTCCTACGTAGTAATCTCCCGTTATTATTCATTTTTCGCTGTTTTCATTTGGGTTATGATAGAAATAAACACAATCAACCTATGAAAAACAGTATCCACTATTATCCCTATGCCTACTTTACAAAAGAACAAAGCACCATTCTTTGGGCTACTGCTTTGTATTTTGATCTATTAGATTTATTAGCTCACTCCAACGCAACTTACCAGCATATCGGGATTCGAGATATCCAAAAATCACAAAACCCTTGGTTAAAGAATAATCGATTCAAAACAAGTTTGACCTTGAGTGCTACCCTACTCTTATCCATTGCGATGGCTACTGGCGTGAGGAGTTTTTGGGTGGGAATGTGATTCTTGGGGTGCAGGCTATTTAGGAGCGAAAGGATGGGAAGGAGGATGTTGAGGGGAATGGGTTGAGTTATTTTTTGAAGTGAAAGAAGTATGAAATGTATTAGAAATACAAAACTTATAACATGATTATTGTAGAACCTTCTTGTGATATACATCTAGCCAGAAACACCCCTGGAGCTACCGAAGTTGCAATTAGAATAAGGGAAAAAAACCATCATAGTGACAATTCAGCTAATCCGTTGTTGGTCGATGAAAATTTATCCCAATTTCGGATTAGAAGAGGCTTTGAAACAGGGATGGATTATACGATAAATACAGTTACAGATGCTTGTGATTACAGTACTATACACTCCACCTCTAGTACAAGCATTATAGTGGTAAATCACCCTACGAATAACGACTTCAAAATCATACGAGTTGGTAGTGGGAGCAGTACAGTTACTGCCTATCTTACGGTCAAACATGGTACAGATTTTATAGTCGTAAGAATAACCATTCATCCTCGAATGAGAAGCTGGTGGATTGGAAACGATAGTGTAGTCACTCCTAAAGATACAAGATTTCCTTATACTCAGATTGCCACTTTTGCAATGTTTGATAATGCAGGTGCGGAAATTTATGAAATTACAGGTCATGGTTTTGTCGATTATACTCCAACCCCTGGTACAGATAACCTGATCGAGGTTTCAGATTTTGACCGAATTTTGTCCAAAGGAAATACGGGAAATACGGAAGTCGAAGGGGCACTTTCCTCCGCATTTACAGGCAGTCTACCTCGCTCTCCTAGCAGAAAACGCATTCCTGTAGAAGTTAGGGATTTTTTAGGCGACCCTATTCCAGGAAGTAATTTTAGGCATAATCCTATCGTAGGAAAAGTAGCCAATGGCCCTCATCCAAGAAAAAGCATTCATAACAATGCCAATTTCCTATTTATCGGTGAAGGATTCTCCAATGAAAGTGATTTTAATCGAAGTCTAGATTTTATTAAAGAAAAAACCTTCACTTCGAGAAGGCATAGTCCGTTTTTGTGGTTACGAGAAAACTTTAATCTTTGGAAATTATGGAGAAGCAACCCTAACAACAAGGATGGAATTTCGTTTGGCGGATTCGGGCAAAAAGGAAGAGGAAGTAACCTGAAATATGGCCCTGTTCAAGTCGTTTCTTCTCACCTAGGATTGATGTTTGACTCACGACCTGGAGACAAACAATCTCATTCTTTTTCCCCGCCATTAAGCATTGATGAGTCCATTGAAATTTGGGAAAAATCGGGACACAAGTTTTATCTGACACGAGATTCCAGTAATAATATCGTCCCAAAAAGAACTCTAATAGATGATGTATTTGGCGACCCGCGAAGATACCCACCTGAAGTTAATTGGAAACTGTTTTTACTTCGATATTTTACTTCGATGGCAAATCCCGATTATGCTTTGGGCGATTCCGATTATCATGTAGGGCAATATTGGTTTAAAAATCACGATGGATATGTCAAAGATTATAGATTTGTAGGAATACTTGTGAACGATTATGCCTTTAGGGCTTGGAATGACAGGAATGGTTTTTTCATCTTATCTCTTCTCGACAAAGATAATTGGAGAGATCGTTTTAATAATATAAGTAAAGTTAGAGATGATTACATAGACCATGATAGTCCTGAAAGTAGAATTCATTATTTGAGAAGAATCTTGACAAGTAGATTTAGACCAAAACTACCTCAAGCGACCGATGTCTTTGTTCATGAATTTGGACATAGTTTCGACCTCGGGGATGAATATGAAGAGCTAGGAGCAGCACCAACAAATTATGATGATGCTGGAGATAATACAAATGCTATAAAAAATATCACAGATACATTACCTGCAGATAACACAGTTGTTCCTGAAATCAATTATGACAAGGTCAAATGGGCTAAATTGTACAGAATAAAAAAATCAGATACTATACTATCGTCAATAGTAGATACTGCTAATAGAAAAATTACTTTAATTTTGAAAGATGATTCGAAGAGTGTATGGAGAGTCAAAAGATGGTTATTAAACAATAATGAAAACAAAGCCTGTATTTGGATAAGAGTCAACTTTGGAAGTTTCAATCGCCATATATTACCAACACAGGAAACAGAAAACAATCAATTTATTATTATTTCAGATCTTATTGTTGAAATCAATAGCTTTATCAGTTCCGAAAAAAAAATCAGTTTCATTTATCCTGAAGGTACAGACTTGACACATTGGCCAACAATCAAGAATTCTGATAATTCAGAAAGTCAGACAATCACTGCTAGTAGTTTATTATTCGAACCCAAAAGAGATTGTGATGGTAACTCCCTTAAAGTTATCGATGAAACCATTAAAAATATTGTAACCAATAACTCTAATCTAGGCCCACCATTTTCAAATAATAGAGCAGATTGTGGTATAAAAAACAATGCTTCCGATAGTCCGACTTCTTCTTTTTTAACAACACTCAACAATCATCCAAAAAAGATTGCCCTGAATCATGATTTTCGAATACTGGGTGTTTACGAGGGAGCATCTCTAAATACCTGCAATTTATTTCGTCCTGCAGGAGCTTGTAAAATGAGACTGGAAGGCGTTGAGGATCCTGCTGGAAACTGGCAAGGAGATGGACAAAGCGAATTTTGTTTTTTGTGCAAATATATGATTGTAAGCCGTATTGACCCAGGAAAATTAGAAATTATTGAAGAACAGTCATACCCTGAAATAATTGATTACAGTTGCCCTCCAAATAACGAAATGTAACATGGACACGCTTCAAAAAATAACAACTGAATTAGGTAAGGCTTTTCGACCAATTGAATCCGCTTTTATATCCTTTGACACTCTAAAAGAATTTCTTACAGAATTGGGGTGGGACATGAGTCAATTAGCTTCTTTCCCAATACCTATACAAAATGTTTTCAATTCAGGAAAGCTTCTTTTTGATTTATTGAACGACTTAGATGATATTCAAACCGTCGATGAAAATGCAGTAAAAGAATTAATCGAAGCCATCAAAACACTAGTTGAATCTATTGATGAAATTAGTACAGGTGTAGATATTGACCGGTCTTTCTTAGATCTCAATTTTCATCAAATATTTCCTCGTCAAATTTTAGACTATTTAATATACAATTATCTCATTCTACATCAACCTACGATTGGGAACACACTTGGCGTACTTGGAATTTTAAAAGAAAATTATCAAGTCGCTGATACAAATCGTTTGGGTTATTATTCCAAAGAAGTGGCATTTGAGGAATTGCCACAGATATTTTCAAATCCATTTATCACTTTTGAATCTGCCTACAAGTGGGGTACTGATGATTTTGATTCACAAACTTTTTTCTATTTTCTCGAAAATTTGTTACTTACCAATAAAGTCCATGTCAGTTTTTATTCCGCTAAAGAATCGCTTTTCAAAACAATCAATGAATCAGATGAAGATTTTCCAGAAAAAAGAGCCTTGGATATCAATTTGTTTCAATTACAAAAAGGAATAATAAGATATCAAACAGGGTTGCGATTATTACATTTAGAAAAACTCAATAGTCGGAAACCAGGATTAGCACTCTTTCCTTTCTTTGAAGGAAGTATGGAAAACACCGTATTCTTTAATGATTTTTTTGGTGCAAAATTGAAATCAGATCTTAATATTGATGGAGGATTGGTTTTATCGCTAAGGGGTGAGGAAAATCCAGAGGTGATATTAGGCTTTCAGGATGAGGCAGGAATTAGCTCAGTTGATGGAAATTTAATGCTTTCCTTACTCAATCAAAACAGCGACGGAACCCCAATAGTTATTATTGGAAAAAGTGATGGTAGTAACTTGTCTTATCAAAGTATTTCTCTTAATTCAGGTTTTCTAATTAGTACAGATTCGACGCAGGAGATAATTATCGAAGCCGAAGTCAAAAGTGGACACTTAATTATAAAAGGTGGAGAAAGCGATGGTTTTTTGTCCTCACTCTTAGGCGATGGGATTGATGCAAATTTTGATATTACACTTGGCTGGTCTAATAAAAAGGATGTCTATTTTAGAGGCAGTGCTGGACTTGAAATTTCTCTTCCTGCACATATTGACTTAGGTCCGATAGAAATTGTTGGTTTAATTATTGGCCTAATGCCTAAAGATGACAAAATCCCAGTTAACATTGGTGCATCCATCAAAACCAACCTCGGCCCGATACAAGCCGTCGTCGAAAACATGGGCATCCAGGCCAACTTCTCCTTCCCACCCAATAACTCAGGAAACCTCGGCCCTCTAAATCTCAACCTCGGCTTCAAACCCCCAAACGGCGTCGGCCTTTCCATCGACGTCAGCGCCGTAAAAGGCGGCGGCTACCTTTCCTTCGACCACGACCGAGGAGAATACGCAGGTTCTTTAGAACTGATCTTCTCTGAGTGGATCGCCTTAAAAGCAATAGGA
The DNA here is from genome assembly GCA_964645475.1 of uncultured Saprospiraceae bacterium. Taxonomy (GTDB): domain Bacteria; phylum Bacteroidota; class Bacteroidia; order Chitinophagales; family Saprospiraceae; genus JALZUU01. The sequence continues at coordinate 7,401 of CAZYAC010000018.1, forward strand.
CTCATCAACACCAAAATGCCAGATGGGTCGAAAGGCTTTTCGATGGTCATTATCATTACCGCTGAATTTGGTAGTGGGATCCAGTTAGGATTTGGATTTACTTTGTTAGGAGTAGGAGGTATACTTGGGATAAACAGAATAGTCAATATTGATCCATTAAAAGATGGCGTACGAACAGGAGCCATAGAAAGTGTTCTATTCCCACAAAATGTAGTCGCTAATGCTCCTAGAATCATTAGCGATTTAAAAGCCTTTTTCCCGATTCAAGAAGGGCAGTTTTTGATAGGCCCGATGGCCAAGATTGGTTACGGAACGCCCACCTTGGCTAGTATTTCATTAGGCGTTATTATTGAATTTCCTGATGTAGCGATTACTATTTTAGGAGTTGTAAAAGTGGTTTTACCGGATGAAGAGGCGGATGTATTGCGGTTGCAAGTTAACTTCTTAGGTCGTATCGAACCGTCCAATAAATTACTCTGGTTTTACGCTGAACTGTATGATTCCAGAATTTTGACGATTACCATTGAAGGTGGTATGGGTCTATTGGTGAGCTGGGGAAATGACTCCAATTTTGTCTTCAGTGTTGGTGGCTTCCACCCTAGATATAATCCACCACCACTCCCCTTCCCATCTCCACCTAGATTGGCCATAAGCATTTTAAATGAATCCGTGGCTAAGATTCGAGTAGAAGGATATTTTGCGGTTACTTCCAACACCGTCCAGTTTGGAGCTAGAGCGGAATTGTTCTTTGGCTTTAGTGCCTTAAAAGTAGAAGGTCATATAAGTTTTGATGTGCTAATTCAGTTTAGTCCTTTCTATTTTATCTTTGAATTTTCGGCAGGATTATCGGTAAAAGTATTTGGATTCGGCTTATTTAGTATTTCCATAAGTGGACTGTTAGAAGGTCCTTCTAGATGGCATATTAAAGGAAAAGCAAAATGGAAAATTACTTGGTTCGGACCCACCATTAAAATAAATATTGACGAAACTTGGGGACAGGAGAAGCAAACAGAATTGCCGCCTATCCAAATCTTCCCGTTAATAGAACGAGAATTCGAACTGATCACCAACTGGGAGGCCGTGCTACCAAAAAGTAGTAGCATCTTGGTTGCTCTTCGAGAACTAGATGAACCAGAAGCGCCTACTTCTCAAGAAGCGCCCGAAACTCGACCATTGATCTTGCATCCGGTGGGCAAATTGCGGATTAGTCAACGTAAAATGCCGCTGAAGTTAACCTTAGATAAACTAGGTAACCAGCGACCGTCCGATGTCAATAAATTATTCGTGGCTGCCAGCATTACAGGAGGATCAACGTTAGAAATTGACGAAATAGAAGAAAAATTTGCCAGAGGAGAATTCCAAAATCTAAGTAAATCTGATCGGTTATCTAGCCCAGACTTTGAGTCTTTACAAGGCGGTATCGAACTCAAAACTAAAGGAGAAGAATTACAAACTAGCATGGCCATAAAACGGATAATTCGTTACGAGACCATCATTATTGATAGTAACTTTAAGCGATTCGTCAACAAATTCTATGGAATATTTGTATCTGCTCTTACCGTCTTAACAAATTTATTATTTACACACCAATTAAAAGGGAATACGATTACCAAGTCGACTATTTCTGCGACCTATCAAAATCAGATTCAACCAAACGCTCAAGTGATTGAATTACCAGCACACGAATATACGGTAGCCAACGTTCGCGATAATACCCCAATTGCAGAAACAGCCTCTTTTAGTAGTCACGCCATGGCCATGGATTTTATGAAAACTCAAATTGCGGAAAATCCGAGCTTAGCAGCTGATTATCATGTCATCCCCAATACAGAAGTTAACCCATCAAAACTAGCCTCATGAGTGAAATAGCCACCTATACTTTTTTGCCTTGGTTACGTCAGGGAATTGCCAATGAAATAAATGGTACCGACGCGGATGGTAACCGTGCTACGATTCCGATTTCTGTCACCGTTACCGGAGATGAGGTTGATGGGAATGGTCAACAAACTGCGACGATTCAAAAGAATATTGAGATCTACGGACCCGGTGATATTGTGGGTATTGAACAAAGTGCTATTGTTAAAGTAGAACCTCGCAATTGGATCACTAATTTCGAGCCTAATTATATGCCCTATATCGAATTTTATGATGAAGATTTTCCCTGGCGATATACTCCTTTCAATCCAGATAGCACCAATAATGTCGAAAAACATCGTTTAAAACCTTGGTTGGCATTAGTGGTTTTAAAAGTAAACGAATTTGCAGATGGTCAAAATATTAAAGATAGACCGCTTCCATTTATTAAAGTAAAAGATACCTCCACTTTACAGAATTTGGATCAGGCATGGGCATGGGCACATGTGCATGTGAATGAAGGTTTGGTGGAAGGAACAGAATCTGTCACGGTCGATATTCCACCAGATCCTATCACCGAAAACGCAGAGAAAATAGAATTTACAAATACCGATGACATTACCACTGCTTTACAAAGTCTATTAAACCGCAATCCCGATTTAGCGTATTCTCGAATTATTTGTCCTAGAAAATTAGAAGCTAAAGAAGCCTACCATGCTTTTTTAGTGCCTGCCTTCGAAACAGGACGATTAGCAGGGTTGGGACAAAACCCTGAGGGTACTAATTTTGATGCTAATGCCTGGGATAATACGGCTGCCACTGAAATAGATTTACCTTTTTATCATCGATGGTATTTTCGTTCAGGAACTATCGGAGATTTTGAATATTTAGTTAGACTTTTAGAACCTAAACCCGTCGATAGTCGCGTTGGAACCAGAGACATGGATGTGCAACGACCGGGAGCAAATTTAAAAGGTTTACAAGATCCCATCCCTCCTCCAGGAACTGAATTACTTGAGGAAGAAAAATTAAACGGGATTTTAAAATTGGGTGGTGCTTTAAGAATTCCAGCCTCTAGTCAAAAGGACAAAGCAGCTGCAGAAAAATATGAATATTGGGCATTCCGAGGAGACAAAACACCTGCTGAAATTGGAGAAATAGCAGACAAAAGCAATGCTATCGAACAACCACTCAATATTGCTGACCTGCCACCGCTGCAAGAAAATATTGCCAATTTTATCAACCTAACTGATAAATACCAAGATAAGTTTGCAGTTGCAGATGAAGACACAAGAATATTAGATATCAATAAAAATTCAGGTATTGATCAAGCGGTAGATGCCACAGATGGTAATACAGAGTATGATATTAAAAACAATCCTGATCCACTAATTACGGCCCCTTTATATGGTAGATGGCATGCCTTAACACAACGACTAGTTAAAGAACGAGATAATGTTTCCGTTTTAAATCCTAATTATAATTGGGTCCATGAATTAAACTTGGATCCTAGATGGCGAGTTTCTGCGGGTTTTGGAACAAAGGTCGTCCAAGAAAACCAAGAGGCTTATATGAAAGCAGCTTGGGAACAAATAGGGGATGTTTTGGAGGCAAATAAAAAAATCCGAGAAGCACAATTAGCAAAAGTTGTCGGAGAAATTTGGCATCAAAGACATCTATTACCCATCACGGTAAAAAGTGAAGCACAGTGGTTAAACATTGCTTCACCTGTTCATAAAAGAGTGCTTTCTTCGGTAACCTTATCTGGTGAAAATCAACAACAGCTCAGTGTATTTTATCAAAAAAAGGAAAGTAAATTAACCACTGCAGCTACGTCTGTCATGATGCGTAAAGTTATGCGTCCCAGAGGGAAATTTATAAAACGGGTGCCTTTTACAGAAACAGAGACACCGGATAATTTAATTACTAGAATTAATGATGGAGCGGTAAGTGCTGCCCCACCACGAGCAACGCCGGAAGGTATTCAAACACCTGATGATTTAGTAAATGCTTCCAAGCCAAATAATGCACCTGATTTTTTATTAGATTGGTTAAAACGATTCCCGTGGTTGCGTTGGATTCCTTTGGCCATTGCTATTCTATTGATTTTAATTTTAATATTTTTTACGCCAGCAGTGGCCTTGGTAACGGTGATCGGTGGTCTTATCATTAGCTTGATTTATTTATTTTTATTAATGACCCAATGGCTTCGACAAATCCAAGGTGCAGAGAAAATTCTCGAAGAAAATCAAACACCAGAATCTGTTGATGAATTACCTAAAAGTCCAGACTTTAAAATCACTACGCCTGATGAAGCCTTTACCCCTTCTTTTGGTGGAAATAGCGATAGTCCCGAAGGACAACAATTTAAGGCGGCTTTAAAAGATGTCAACTTTCTAATTCAAGAAAGTAAAAAATTGGGAACCGTTAAGGAACGTCTTCCCTTATCGATTGCTACCGTAAATAAAGCAGTATTCGAAAAGGTCAATCCTGCCATTGCGGTTCCTACATGGGTAAATAGTGGTTTGATTTTACCGCCTTTTATTCGTTATCAACAGAAAGAAATATTTGAAGAAGCAGAAGCCTACCCTAGTTTTGATTTGCCAATGTATAAACCATTGGCAGATTATTCAGCCGAATTATTCTTACCAAATATTAATTTTATCGACCAGAATAGTATTTCTATTTTAGAAACCAATCAAAAATTTATTGAAGCGTATATGGTTGGTTTAAATCATGAATTTGCCAGAGAATTAATGTGGCGTGAATATCCCACCGACCAACGGGGTAGTTACTTCCGACAATTTTGGGAGACCAATGGTTTTATGGATGTTTCTACCATCAATAGAGATACGTTGGAAGCTCGGTATGCAAAGGTCTTTGATGAAAAGAGAATTTATATTCCTGAATTAGTGGAATTTAAAGAAAAGCTGAGCGATCAAACGATTGTGCTTGATGAGGCATTTCTTAGAGAAGCCCATCGGTTAATCTTAAAAGAAGAACTTAAAGATATTAAACCGCTTCATTATTGGAGCCAAACGTCAAGACTCGGAGGGCACGATTATCGAGAATTACCAGGAGATAATGAAGAAGAGGTGGTACTGGTCATTCGAGGAGAATTGTTAAAAAAATATCCTACCGCCGTTATCTACGCTCATCGAGCAGCTTGGCAAGATGAAGATAGAAATCCAATTGAATATGAGCAGGACGAAAAAGGCAATCTCATAATAGTTGAAAAAGATAATATTGACAATACAAAAGAACGGACCCTTTATCCAATTAATACACAACAATCCGCAAACCCACCTAATGGTCTTATTAAATCTCCACTCTATGAAGCAAAGGTAGACCCAGATATTTATTTCTTTGGTTTTGATTTAACCGTACCTGAGGCAAAAGGAGGAGATGGCAGCAATCCAATTGATGACCCAGGGTGGTTTTTTGTGATCAAAGAACGACCCGGTGAGCCAAGATTTGGATTGGACATTGGAGAGGGCGGAAATGTAGAAGCCAATAAAATAGAACTTTGGAATGACTTAAGTTGGGGAGATATTACCCCTGCTGTGGCAAATGGCGGCTATCTACAAATTACCAATGCAACACCATCGATTACGGCGAATCAACCATTAGAAAGTGACGACGATGAAAAAATATTACAGCAAACGGAAGACACCCAAATTTCATGGCATAAAGATATGAATGCAGCGGAACTCGCCTATATCCTTTATCAAGTCCCTGTATTAGTAGCTGTTCATGCTTCCGAAATGCTACCCGATTAACACTACCAAAAAAATCAACATGCCAGAATTTAAAGACATACAAGCCGAACTCACACAGGCGAAAAAAAATAAAGCAAAAAAGGGTCGAGATTTATTTTTAGCAAAAGAAAAACTCGACAAACTCAATCGCGAAAAGGTTAACCTCAATCGCGGACAATCCTCTATTTATGATAATATTGATCTGACAGAAGAGCGATTTAATGGTGCCATTAAAGATGAATCAAATTTCCTCCAAGATGCGATAGGTTTAGAATTAGATTGGCTCGAACAATTTAAACCCTTTACAGATCCACGAGAACATATTGGGAATCTCCCCGATGATACGCCTGCCCTTTTATTTCCAATTAGACTTGAAACTAGGTTTAAAAAAATAACCCTTGAAGGTAGAATTCGCCATCAACTTTGGGTGCGTATTTTTCCAGATGAATGCTCCATTGATACTTTTGAGGATATCCCTTCTGAAGGCGAAATTAAAAAACTCCAAGATTATTGGTCGATCATTTGGTCCGCTGGAAAATCAAACGATAGTGACTTAGAAGATTTTATTACCAAACAAAAAAAAGCGGCTTGGAAATTACTAGCAGGCACTTTACAAGCGGGAAGAGCTTATTGGTTAACCCAAAATTATGAGCCCGTCAATCTAGCGGATTTACCAATACGAGATGGGCAGTCTGATATCATTTTATCCATCTCAACACAAGAAATACCTCCAGAAAGTGAAGCGATTAAAAATTATTGGAAAGCCTTCTTGGAAGCAAAAGACGATATTGGTCTACAAGAAGCTGCTTTAACTGAGTTTAATAATGCCATTGGGGATGAAGAAAAAGCAGCAGCATTACGGTTACAGTTTGTACCAAATAATTTGCCGGACACGAACAGAGGGGAAGGAACAATTCAAATAAGTTTTATTCAATTTCTAGAAGATAGCACCTTAGATACCAAATTATCTGCCTGGTCTCAACCTGCCACCATTCGTACTTTCCCGGAACGATTTGTACTAGTAGGATTTAAAGGAGAAAATAACAACCAACCTATCCAAGTGCTAAATGAAATTGGTGCCATCATACCTGACCCTTTGATCGTAGGTCCTAATCCATCGATTGATGCCAATCTAGTCTTAAAGGAGGTATTAGTGGAGGAATTTAAAAGTCTATCAGTAGAAAAACAACTAGAAAAATTAAACGAATTATATGATAATTCACTTGACAAAATTAGATTAGAAAATACTCGACAAGAATTTCTTGCCTCTTTTGAAGGATTATCAGACGAAGAATTAACCATACCCTTGGAAATTGCCTTTGATCATTTAAAAGAGGAAGTAAAAGCAGCCAAGTATATTGATTATTTGTGTCAACAATCAGCAACCAAATGGTTATTTGATTTTGAAGAAGCCGTCAAGATAGGTATGGGTTTTAAAATAGATTTGACGCCAGAAGTATATGAAAATGGTTTTGATCGACTTTTTGCCTTGGGCCTAAAACTAAGTGCGGATGCAGAAGAAGGTAAAACTTGTTTAGAAAATTTAATAAAAAATCATCATTACGGAACAAGTGGTTTTTCTATTATCAATCAGGGAACACCTACTAACAATACAGAAACAAATGATTCTGGTTATTCGGAAGAAGAAGATTTTGAAATCACCTACGAAAGATATTTAGGAGCAGAAAACCGTGAAGACCCAGATGATGAGTTTACAAAAAAAGATGGAAAGTGGCTAAGTGAATTCTTGGGCATTGATGCACTCCAAGCAACCTTAAAAAAGGTAGAGAATTATTATCATACTGATCAATGTGAAGCCAGAGCGATGAACGTTGCCTTATGGAATACAACCTTAGGATACTTCATGGAAGATATGATGAGTCCGGTATTTACAAATAGCCAGAGACAGTTAGTAAAACATTTTTTCACGAACCAAATAAGTGGGAGAGGTGGTATACCTAGTATTAGAATAGGTGACCAACCCTATGGAATACTACCCATCAGTTCTTTAAAAGAAAACAATTGGATTTTAGAAAGAGAACGAAACTTATTATTTAATTCAACTTATGGTAATTCGATTAGTGATCTACAGGGTTTTTATTCAATTTTAGAAAAAATAAGAAAAGACTTTGAGCAATCACTTGGACAGGTAGCTTATGTAGGGAAGGAAGGCGATGCTCACAAAATATTACTACAAGTCTTGGGCTTACATGCTAGTTCTGTAGAATTTGACCAACGATATGCTAAAAGTTTTAATCAATTGTATAATACACTGGTAGCCAGTGGCGCTTTTGGCGATACTAATTTTCTAAGTAGATTATCTAATTTATTCCGAAGCGCTTTTTTTCCAACCACCAATACGGTATCTGAAAATTTAGGAGCAACGAATACCGCTTCCTTTGATAGATTTCTCAATGAAATTTATAAGCTAGCAGGGTTAAATTTTTTGTCAGGATTTGGATTCGAGCCACAGAAGGGGGAAGAAGTACCTATTTTAGCAAAATTCTTTTTAGGCGAAGAAAATCGAGTCAATCGTGAATTAATAGATGACCAGCCGCTTTCGGAAGACAAAAAAATTAGGGCTTACACGACTCCTTTAGAGGGAGCAACCATTGGAGATGATTATATTACCTGGTTGGCTAAAAATGCCAAAGAGGATTTTGATAAAATCAAAAAGCAAGAAGGATTTATTGACAATAAAAAACCGACGGCTCTACTCTATCAAATGCTCCGTCATTCCCTGACCTTAGGATATGCGGATACTGGTTTTCAATTATATCAAAAAGCAGGAATCCTTAACGCCTCTCAGATACAGCAAGCTAAAAAAGAAGTAGACTTTATTGCCATTCAAGAAGAGGCTCCAACGTATACCAGTAAATGGGATTATTTGGATCATGTAGACGGTAGAATCGCCAATGTAAGCGTTGCTAAACACATCTCCAGTTTGGTACAAGAATTAGCTGCTAATGAATCTATCCAACTCAAAAAAATAATTGAAGCCTTAGAACATTTAAAAGATATTCCTACTGCTCGCTTGGAACGAATTTTTGTCGAGCATTTAGATTGCTGTAGCTATCGGTTAGATGCTTGGTTGATGGGATTTATGCGCTTACAACTCCAGTTAATGCGGCCTCAGACTGACGTTACTGGCGCGGAGCAACCCTTTAAAAAACAAGGCACTTATTTGGGCGCTTATGGATGGTTGGAAAATTTAAAACCAAAACCAGATCCAGGAACGGAGGAGTCCTCGCTTAAGCCCGCCATCCTGAGTGAAGAATTGCAAGCCATCTTCCAAGATAAAAGTTCAGCAGAAATTTTTACAGATGATAATAACGCTGGATATATCCATGCTCCCTCCATTAATCAAGCCTTAACGGCGGCGGTACTCCGGAATGCTCATATGTCTAGAGCCGAAAAAGAGGACGATGATACCTATAAGGTAAACCTTTCTTCTGAAAGAGTAAGGATGGCACTTTCGATGATTGAAGGAATGCAACAGGGTCAAAAATTAGGTGCTTTATTAGGGTATCAATTAGAAAGAGGACTACATGACAGAACCGATCTTGAGTTGGATACTTATATCTATGAATTACGTAAAATTTTTCCGCTAGGTTCGAATAGAAATACGCAAACAGACGTTGGAGACGAGAATGACGCCTTAAATGAAGATGAAGCAATTACAAAACTAGAAGCGCGCAATGTTATAGATGGACTGGCACTGATCAATCATATCCAAGAAGCCGATAATCCTGAAACTTATCCTTTTGGTATTGACATAGGAAGTGGACCAAAAAAATTAAAAAACGCTACCCTTAACCAAAGAAATGCCATCAACCAAGAAGTCAATCGATTATTAAATATCAATGATGCCATCGCCGACTTAGCACTAGCCGAAAGTGTCCATCAAGTAGTTCAGACTAATTATGACCGCGCTGCTGGCACTCTGGATACCTATAGCAAAGGATCCTTTCCTCAAACTCCTGAGGTGATTCGAACTCCGCGAAGCGGGGTCACTTTAACCCATCGCTTTAGCATTCATTTAAATCCAGATGCCATTGTTCTTGCTAATAGTAATTCTAGGGCAACCATCGAACCATCCATTAACGAATTTATCGCTCAGATGCTACCAAGTATGGAAAATGTTCAATGCAAAGTTAGCTTTACCATTCCAACTTATACTGATGATATCCCCATTCCTACTACTTTTTTTGTGCGAATGTCTGATTTGTCATTAAACCCGATAGATTTATTGTATTTGCTAGATGTTGAAAGTGAAAAGAATTTAACAGCCTTAGATGATTATATTTTAAAGTGGGTTTATACCAATAGAACTCCTAGACCAGATGCCAATATTTTCATTCACTACACCGATATAAATGTCGAAAATGGAAAATGTGCTTTATTTCAAATATTGCCTTTGATTCGAAATTTAAGAGCACTTATTCTAGCAGCACGCCCCTTAAAAAGTGTCGATATTCAATTGCCTAATGAAGCCCAAAAGGACAATTCCTTAATTGGAACTATACAAAAAGTCAAAGTAGAAAATGCGTTCAATATTTTTAATAGTATTATAAATACTGATTTTACACCAAAATTGTTTGATGAAGTCAGCGATCCTGCCGGATTTGGTCAATACTTCATAGAAGATCGATTTGATAAAGATAACCAGGTAATTGATGCTACTTTTTTGAATGCATTTGACGGTTTCATAGTTACTTACGTTAATACCTTAGATAACCTAAATCAGTTTGGTCTACCACAAACAGGATTTGGTTTTGTCTATGATCGAAAAAGAGAAATCTATAGTTCCGTCTATAGTAAGGTGAAAAATCATCAAAAACGCTGGAACGAAAAATTAGTCAACTTTGATCAGTTGATGACCGATGCTCAAGATGCAACATTAAGTGAGGAAGAAAAAATTGAGATACTTAGAAAAGCAGAAAGAACGATTGCTACTTCCTATACCATCAACTTAGATCCGGTTACTCCGGTGGATTCTTATCGGGATGATTTGATTAATAATAAACGATTAGCTTTCAGCAATAAACTTCAAGAAATCGATAATTGGCTGGCTGGCTCATTTCTAGACTATGAAGATTTATTCGTTACCTTGAATAATCTAAAAATAGGTGGACAACCGCTTTCTGAATTTGATTTACTAGCTATAGAAACAGCAGAAGAGGAATGGCAGATCGTCGTTTTAGCAGAAGACATCGTTTCTCACATTCTTAAATTCAATTTAATTATTGATAACAAACACCAAAAGGTCCAAGAATTATTAACACTATATGACAACATTCCAGATGCGAAGCAAAATCTAAGATTGTCAACGTTAACTTCCGCAACCCAACATTTATTTGGAGAAGAATTTAAGATTATCCCTAAATTTGATTTAAGCCCTTCCCAAAAAATTGAAATGCAAAAATGCCATGATGATCAAGAACAGTTATTGAGCTATCAAGTGGACATCCAAAAAGTAGATTTTCCAGTTGATGATTGGCTATATGGGATGGCAAGAGTCCGTGAAAAATTTGGACATTGGGAAAATTTAGTAGTTTTAGCAGAAGGCATAAAAGGAACCACTTTAGACCTATCTGCTTTACAATTCCCCTATCAGGAAGCAGACTTTTGGCTAGCGTTGGAGTACCCATCCGACTTCGAAATTGACAAGGACAAACTGCTCTACACCGCTTACTTTCAATCATTTGATGTTAATAACAAACAATGTGGATTATTATTAGATGAATTAACAGAAGTGGTTCCTACCCAAACTGAAACGACTGGTCTAAGTTTCCAATATGACCAACCAAATGCCGAACCCCCACAAGCAATGTTGCTGGCCATGCCTTCAAACTTTACAGGTGCTTGGGATTGGAGTGATTTAGTTGATTCGTTACACGAAGCATTAGACTTAGCTAAACTTCGAGCTATAGAACCTGAACACATTGAAAATACAATTTATGCACAATTTTTACCGGCTACTGTTTCCACAGTAACTCGGTATCCATTTGTCACCATGGATTTAAATTATGCCACCATTAATAATTTAACCAGTCTAGAAAACGAAAATTAATATGGAAAACGGAACTCCAATTGACGGCGGATTAATAGCCACCTCAATTTTTAGACCCACAATAACCTTATGGAATCGCTTGGAAGGGCGTCCTAGAACTGAGAATTTTGAACGTGCCTTGAAAGCAGAAGTAAGAGACGCTCTATGGATGTTATCTAAACAATGGCAGACTGGCGAATTTCAAGGAGAAGATGCGGCATCTGCACTCTTGGCTAAAGTGCATATCAAGACAACGTCCCTGACCAAATATCAAGCTGGTGAAGCCTCGACCTCCCCTTTTAATGATCACGAATTACCATTGGAGGTTAAAGTAGAACAACAGGAAATTCCTTTTGAATTAGGAGGTCAAGAAATATCACTTGACTTAAGACTGATTATGGGTCGTCATTGGATGAAACTTTTGAAAAAAAATAGTTTAGAAGCTTTAAAAAGCAATTTTATAAATGCTTATAAATTTTCCGAACCAGACCCTAACAATCCTGACGATGCTTATATATGTGCCCATATTGAAGTCTGGCAACAATTCGCGGCCATTACCAAAGGGAACATTGACGGTTATAAATTATATCAGGATATTAAAAATCCAGCTACTCCAGGCAATGCTTTTACTACCCTATTGGCAATTAATCCTGATTTACAATTGATAGGGGAAAACTTTATGAATTGGTTTTTAAAATTATATCATCAACCTTTTGAGGAGGCCAATCCCTCATGGAGACCAGCTTATTTAGAACACCAATTTAGTTGTTCTGCACCTAAAGGAACGGACGAAAAAGTATTAATAGCAGATGAATACTATCATGGTCATTTGGACTGGTATAATCTAGACATTCATAATACTTTAGAACAATTACCTCCCCTTCAGGACGAAGTTATAGATCCAACAAGGCCTATTGAAAACGAATATACGCTCTCTTTTATACCATCTCCGGCTACCTTTCCAAGTATGCCACATAGCCGATGGTGGCAATTGGAAGACTGGAATACAGATCTTGGAAAAATCACGCCTGATACAACGGATATTAATCAATTGATGCTTTTAGACTTTACGATAAATTATTCTAACGATTGGATGATCCTTCCTTTTACGGTACCCGTAGGAAGTATAGCCAATGTAGAAGGTTTGATGGTAACCAATACCTTTGGTGAAAAAATATGGGTTGAAGCGGCTGGTAGTGGTGGTGATGAACAATGGAATCGTTGGAGTATGTTCCACTTAAATACCAGAGGTGATTATGAGGTCCCTCAAGATTTGAGTTTACTATTAATTCCTGCTGCACCAAAAGTACTAGAAGGAAAACCACTGGAAGCGGCCTATTTATTAAGAGATGAAGTGGCCAATATGGTATGGGGAGTAGAATCTCTAGTGCCACTAGCAACTGGTAAAAGTAAAAGAGGAAAAGAAGCTGGTCTAGAATTAAGAACAAAATTAGCCACCTTTATTGAAAAAGAAGTGTTGCCAACAGATCAAGAAAATGAAGCTAAAATTCGCTATCAAATTGTAAATTCAGTACCAGAACAATGGATACCATTTATCCCAAGACATCTAGGAACTAGTAATCGAGAAATACAATTACAGCGAGCAGCGATGCCAAGAATTTTTGAAGGGGATAAAAATCTCCCACAAAAGATAGAGCCAAGAACCAGCGTTCTTAGAGAGGGGTTAGATAAAGAGACTCCTAGTCCATACTACTTACACGAAGAAGAAATTCCCAGAGCCGGTATCCAAGTGAAACGCTCTTTTCAGAGAACTCGTTGGTATAATGGTAAGGTTTGTACTTGGATAGGATTTAGAAAACAAATTGGCCGTGGAGAGGGTCATAGTGGACTTGTTTTCGATCAGATAATACCTAAAAAATAAGCTGCTGTCCTACCCTGTTTTAAAAATCTAAAGGCTCAAATTATCTTTGCCTTTCATCGAAGATAGAAAAAATGAGAAGACCAAAAAATATGGATAGAAAATTTTGGAGTTGTTGATTCCTTGGAATTCTGTAACAGATTAGAAATTACATTTTTTGTTAGTGAAACTATAATTTCACATGGAGAAAAAGCTCGAAAAACAAATGTTTTTCGAGCTTTTAAATTAGGCTAAACATTAAGCCACTTGTGGTTGAGGCGTATAAAAGAATTCCTCTCTGACAATTTTTCCATCGTTGACCGTGTAAACACAAATTTCATCCATGTCGATCGCAACAGGAGCGCCTTTCATTTGGACATTCATCAACATGTTACAAGAGAAAAAATTCTCTGCCACAATCGGATCGGAGATGATACTTTTGTTCACTTTTTCTATCATACTTTCAAACTTTTTTCCTTTCTCGGCAATAGCTGCTAATCCAGTTACCATTCTATTGGGTGCACCTTCTGGTTCTACAGACACAATGTCTGGAGCGTAAAGCTCTTGTACGGCTTGTTGATATTGGCCTGTACGGCATAATGCTACTAGTCTGTTAGCTACTTCTTGTGTTGTCATCATAATGATAATTTTTATTTAAATGAAAAATTGGGAATACCTCCCTTTCTTGTAGATAACACAAAGGTAGACCAGGCAAGTGACAACAGTATGTCAGGAAGTTTTTTGGGGTGTAATTTTTTCTAAAAAAAAGCCCCGCTGAGCAATACAATGTATACTCAACGGGACAAACCTTATAAACTAATTAAAAATGATAACCATATAGAATTTCTAGGACGGTTAGCAAGAACTCTAGGTGTCCCCGACGCTAGTCTAAATAGATTAAGTGCGCCTGCTCAATAGGTATTATGGGTGATGACCTTCAACTTTAAGATCAACGGATCCTACATCCTTCCACCTAAAACCGTGTATTCAGATAATTGCAATCGTTTGGCAGTAAAGTAGGCGTACCAAAGGTATTTATCACCAGGGTAATGCGCGCATAGACCGATGCAAGAACTTGAAAGTTTGCTGAAATTTTTCCTGAAATACCTATCTCAAAACCGCTACTTCATTACTCCCCTGTTGCAATTAGATTTTCTAGATCATAGGGAATCACTGAATCATAGATTTCGTTGGAAAATTTCAAACACTGCTTGTCCTAGATAAACAATACGTTTATGAGTTGAATTCTGGATTTTTAACCAAGAAGTAAACCTACCAGCTGATGCCATCTTCTTAGTAAGAGATGAACGCAATAGTTGGTATTTTATCTACCTACGAGATAAAACTTACTTATCAATTCAAAACCGTATTGAATATTTATTTTAGGAAATGGGGGGACGAAAAATGTCTTCAGAAATAATTCTACCATAAAAAAGAGAAGAAAATGGGGTGATGGTAGAAAGTTGATTTAAAAATTTATCTTGAATATATAACTCAGAACTCGCTGTTATGCACTGCTTGAGTTCATAAAATTCAATGTTAATGGGTAATTGACTTTCTTCATGACTTGGAAGAATATGACAAATAGTTTGACAATCATCCATTGATTGATGTTGATGATTTTCTTCACTTGCACAGAAGGTATGCGTATGTTCCACAAGATAGTGCAATAAACTCGCTCCATTCCAAAGCAATGGAATCAGCATCAAGCTTAATAATGTTATTATGGTGAAGAATCTTTTCATTGATAAACGAAAGTACGAGTAAGGAATTTAAATTCCAAATTTTTTTTATTAAAAAAGACTTAGCAAATTATTCGATTTTCAATTTAAAAGAATGATAGTTAATTATTACCTGTGCCAACTAACAATTGGAAAAAAAAGGAATTAAAAAAGGGTTTTCTTAGCTGGCAAGCGAATGTCAGATTTTTTTTAGGAAGAAATTAATTTTTATTTATAATGTTCATGAATTTGAGTAGCTAATACTTTCATTCGTTCTTTTAAGGCCACAGGAGCAAACACCGTGGCTTTGTCTCCAAATTGCAGCAGCCAACGTGCCATAAACTCAATGGAAACATTTAGGAATTTCATATGAACAGCATCTCCCTTAACGGTTTGTTCTACAAAACCAAAATAATACTTACGCTGCTCAGCAAATTGGACAAAATCTTTATGGAAAGCAATTTCTATGGAATAAAACTGTTGTTCTTCTTTCCAAGCATCATCTTGTCGATCAATATAGGTTTGAAGGCTAATATGTTGGGTTTCAAATTGTTGATCTAAGACTTCTAATTTGACAATACGATTTGTTTTGAAGGTTCGATAGTCTTTTTTTAGTTGACAAAAAGCGATCAAATACCAATTATTATATTGATGATAACATCCTATGGGTTCTAATTTCCGTTTAGAGTTCGTCCCATCCGCCTTCTGGTATTCAATATTTAAAATATGTTTAGCAGCAATACTCTTAAAGAGCTTTTGGAGATACGCTTTTTTTTCCCAACTATTATTATCCGAAAAAGCAATAGAGTCATCTAATACTGCCAAAGACTGTTTTTCAGAACTTCTCAAAATGGCTTTGATTTTCATCATCGCACTAGAATAATACGCTAGGGTATCTTTGTCTGTGATTTTACCAATAAATTTCTCTGCGGTCAGTAAAGCGGCGGCTTCTCCTTCATTAAACATAATCGGAGGAATCCGATAACCATCCATGATGGAATATCCAATTCCTGGATCCCCAATAATCGGAATACCTGCATTCTTGAGGGTGCTAATATCTCGATAGACCGTTCGAAGACTGATATCAAATCGCTCCGAAATCGTAATGGCTTTGATGATCTTTTTTGTTTGCAGAAGCACTAAGGTCGAAATAACTCGATCAAATTTATTCATAGTTGATAATACGAAGAAGTTGTTTAAAAGAAGGAATAATAGACTTTATTCTAATATAGAATTTCTTTTTAAGTTGTAATTTTAATCTTGGTTTAAAGTTGCCCTTAAATTATACTTTAAGGGATAAATCGATATTTCAATATGGGAATGGAAGAAGTATTAACAACTTATATAATCGACTTAGTCTGAAACTATTAGGATAGCTAGTATGTATCCATATCCATTAACATTCAAAATCATTTAAACTCATGATTGACATAATTTTCATATTTGTAAATCCTTGATTTAGAAAGATTTTCAATCATTCTTCCCAATGTTCTGTATTTCTGTCCTGAATTCATGGTATATCTTTCTACGGCTGCGCAAAAATGGGTCAGAGAATCGTTAAAATCGTCATCTAAAGTAAACATTCCTCTACTAATTACTCTGTACGCGTTGCCCTCCGTATGAAGCTGTATTGCTTTTTCTAGTGCTTGACGAGCCAAAGCAAAATGATAATACGGATCAAAATCGATAAATGAGCCCTTGCCGAATAAGGCTTCTTTTTCTTTTAAAATTTTAGAGTCTTCGGATTTCGGTTCATAAAAATTATAAATTTCATATAATATTCCATACAGGCCAATTAACCGATGAAAGGAGGCTAGAAAAGAATTTGTTAAAATATAACCTGCTCCGTAGGTATTTAAAATTTTAACAGCATTTATACAACATAAAAGTCCATCCATAATTCTATGTACGATAAACTCATAGTTATCCTTATCTTTTTCTTCTTCATAATAAACTTCCCTAAAAGCTGAATTATATTCTTTTATCAATTCAAAAATATTTTTTAGTTGCTTTAAAAATACATGGTTATCACAAAGTGAGTCTTCTGGATTCCAAGCTTGTTTTGAAGCATTATTTAAAATCTTTTTCAGATTGGATAAATTCTTCTGTATTTCAGAGACTTTCACCTTAGGTTCTTCATTTTCATATTCGTTTAAAATACCTTTCAACATATCCTCAAAATAAGTAGGAGCACGTTTATTTTTAAGAATCCATTGTTCTGTGATATACTCGCTGACTTTTACAAAATTTTTATTACTGGTTTTAATATCTGTAATTCCTTTTTTTATTTGTTCGAAATCTTGGTATAATTTAACTATTTTACCTTTATCTTCTAACGCTATTTTTTCATCTATTTCATCAAATATTTTTTCTGCATATAATTTTAGCTCAAATAATCTTGAGAACATGCTAGAAACGGTGGAGTAAGGGTTTAAACTTATTTTTATTTCTTTATGTCCTCCTGGAAATTTTAACCGTAGGGTTTCCACCATACTTAGTACTTCTTTAACTTCGTTCTCCGTGGATAATCCTTGATAAATTTGATTTGTTAAATCTTCATTACCATTAGTATAAAAACGGTATTTAGAAATTTGTGCCCGATTTGAAGCATTAGAAACTTCTGCTAAATTTTTAAGGATTTTCTGAGCGATTTTTTCGGTACAGTCTAATAGTTCTTTTTTATTCTTTATTTTTATTACCGACTTAGAGGAGTCTCTTAAGATATATAAAATTTTCTTGAGTTGAAAAGAGGCAGAATAGGTTTTTCCTGCTTGATAATAAAACTGATATGATAATCCATAGATTAAGAATACAAATTCTGAATGTAGATTATCTTTTTCCTTAAACGCTTCTAATTTCTTTAGAAATTTTGATGAATCATCCGAAAAATTTTGTGCAATTAATTTTAGCGCTTCAATTCCTAAGTGGTCAGTAGTATTTTTTTCTTTGTCTATTGGAGGAATGCAGGATAACAAGGCATCTCCAATCTTTGATAAAATATTGGCAATAGTCTCTTTTTGATTTGAATTTAGAATAGGATAACTTTTACCATCTAAAAAGAAAAAAAGAAATATTAATTTTTCTACAAGATTATTGTTTGAGGCTAATCCAGTAATTTCATCACCTTCAACCTGAGCATCTTTATTTTCATAATAGGGTGAAATAATGGCACACAGTGCATGAAGGTAATATAGGTATGCTGCATGAGAAGGACGATACCGATTTTTATTGATTTTTTCTTCATTTAAATCAAAAAAGCTTTTTATTTCTTTCGTCACTTTTTCATCAACTATTTTAGTCCCTCGATAAAGCATTCTAAAATAAATGTGATTTTTAAAAAATAATATCCCCCCTACGTTCATATAATAATCAACTAAAAGCGTTACTATTCGTTTTTTATCTTGATAGATCAGATTTTCGCCAATATTTTTTGTATTTGATTTCGCAATGACTTCAATCTTATCGTAATCAATTACATTGTTCTGCTTCGAAGGAAATAATTCTAGTTCTGCTATTCCTAAAAACTCAGTATACTCGCTAATATTCCTAATCAAATTATCAAAAGTAATTCCGTCAGTCCTTTGTTTTTCAATTACTCCTAAGAGAGCAATGTATGGACGTAAAAAAAGCTGTACTCTTTTATAGGAAGAATCCCAACTATCAGCAATTTGCCCATTCTCAATCTTTTTATTAAAGGATTTGGAAAGTAAAATTAAATTACGGTAAACAGCGTGTGCTTTATCATAAGATTGGATTTTTTCAAAAGATAAACCCAAGTTCATTAGATTCCGCGTATAAGGTACTACTTGATGATCTAGCAATGAATTTTTATCATAAAATTCTCTGAATGATTGAATGGAGTCAGAGTAATGAATGATTGCATCATCAAACTCTTCATCATAATAGTGCAAATCAGCAATCAATGAATGTAAATAAACTATTGATTGAATAAAATATTTATCAGTATTGCGATTATCAAATTCCCGATATTCTAAATACTTAGCTGCTAGTTTCTTTTTGTAATAGCTTTTTAGATGAAAGGATTCATCCAACGTAAAATTGAAAGCAGCCGAACTAAACTCAGAGGTTTTGGAAAGATACTCTATCTCATTTTTTACTTTGTTATAGAATTTATATTGAAAAGCAGCATTTAAAGTTTGACGGATATGTTGGTTAGAAAGGAATTGCATTAAATCACGAAAAAAAGGTCTAAAGTTAGGATCTTTGTTTGCCAAAATAATATCTGGTATCATCTCTAGGTTTCTCCAAGAAAATGCAGTCCGATGAAATTTTAAAATATGATCTAACAAAAATGCAGAGGAATAAAGCAACTTATCTCCTAGTGTTTTCAAAAAGCGACTATTAATAATCGTATAAGGCCGATAGAGATTTGAAGTTAAATTAATTTCATATTGGTCGCTATAGGAAAATTTTAAATATAATTCAGCTTTTTTACAATCACCATTTTTAAATTTCACTATCCAATTATTCCAATTCTCTTTGTCTTTGGGCTTTCGAACGATAAATTTTTCAATAAGCTCAATCAGCTTTTTAGGACTACCATTACTACGATATAATAAAAAGATAAAAAAGTTTTGGAGTGTATGGATAATTTTGAATTGTTTTTCATATACTAGGCTATTCTCTTTACCGTTTTCAAAATCTATTTTTTTTATATAATCCTCCATTTTACTGGGAGGATTTGGCAGTACGGATACTTGTTGATTATTTTTAGTCTGAGATAACAAAAATTGAAATAAATAATTTTCAGTCAGCTGCGACAACCCCGCATTTTCAGAGCCTATTTCTCTATCTTTGAAAAATGTATTTACATAAATTACTTCGTTGAATATACTGCTATAAAAAGATTCTCTATCTGCAACATCTGCCAGTGAAGCATCATAAATATCCCGTCCTCCAATAAATATAAATTTTGCTTTCGCATCATTCAAAAAGTTCTTCAGATTGGCGAGTAATTTTGCAATAGCTTCCTGCCTCTTTCTAGCTTTAGTCGTAATATGAAATGGTGTTTCATTATGGTGAAGATATTGATCACTTTCTCTATCTCCAGGGGCAAAAAAATAATCTGGTTCGACTTTATCAAGTTCATCAACAATAAAAATAAAATCTGGAATAACCTTTTCTTTTTCTTTCCATTTTAAATTTCTAATAACTTCAATATCTCTTAATACTTTTCTAAGATATTGTTCTATCTCTTTTGGACTCGCCATAGAGTAATTTAAGGTATCCTTATATCTTACATTATCTCGTTGTTCTAGATTTTGTAATAACTTATTTGAAATTACAGTAAGGGGATTAGTATCTCCTAAATGAGTTTTGGTACCACCTTTATCCTCTAATATGACGGAGGAAAAAAGTCTTTTTTCAAACAAACTCAAACTTTGCTTTAAGTCCTCGAATTCTTTTTTATGCTTACGAATCCAGTAACTTCCAATTCCTCTAAAGATGGGGCCTAATAAACCCATGATCAAAACCCAAATTACAAAAAACAGGAAAGCAGTTCCTATAGAAGTTAGAACTTCTTTCAGAGATTTAACAATAAAATCGTAGGATTTTATTTCTCCACCAATTGTGTCAGTCGCAAAAATAAATATTACTATTCCTAAGGATAGAATAGCATTGAAAAAGTTCGTAAAATAAATTACTCTGTTTTTCTTTTTATTTCTATCTTTTAAAATATCATTATTACAGAAATCAATAACTTCAACTCCAATTTGTCTTAATAAATCAATATCTCTTACTTCATCTTGAGAAAGCGAAAAGTTAAAGATTTTCAAATTATTTCTCTCCTTGAAGGAATACTCGCTTCCCTCGGGTTTATCACTAAATGCTTCCCTCACTACACTGGTTTTTCCCATACCTCTATATCCAGTAATTAAGTACGCACCATGCTGCGATTTAAGTTGTTCACCAGAAGATGACTTTTCCTCCGGCTTTTTAAATAAAAGTTGGATGCGATCTTTTATCTTTTCCCTGCCTTTAAAATTATGGTTGCTTTTCTCTATATCACTAGGACCGTGATCAAATTTATAATTAAAAAGAGGCAGAAAAATTGATTTAATTTTCGAGTACGGATATTCAGGCATTTTGTAAAAATTGTTTTCAATTGGAATTTTAACATCGGCAATATAGTAAACAAACTCCGAAAATAAAAACTCATCAATTCCAACACTTCAACAAGAGTCAGATTACGATTTATTAGTCCGTTAAGTATTGGCCCAAAAGTGCCAGCCATAAATCGGGAAGTTATTGTTTGACTACTATTAAAGATGATTAGCCATTTCAGAATGCAAGATATACTTTTATAGAGTCTATTAAGCCGTATTAATTTTGCGCCACAACAAACTTAAACACCAAATAAAAATTCTCTCAAATTATTTTTAAAAAGATAATATCTTATCTTGCATGCCAATGGTCATTACGAAGTACTGGAAGATCCAATATATATCATGCATTAGTGCACTTTCTTTAATCAAATAGCCATTATTATTTTCAATTAAAAACCAACAACTATGTCA